>DATBBQ010000076.1:0-5509 GCA_036270915.1 Steroidobacteraceae bacterium | reverse complement strand
AGGAAGGCCTGTACCGCGATCTCGTTGGCGGCATTCAGCAGCACCGGATGCAGCCCGCCCGCGCAGGCCGCGGCCTGGGCGAGCGCCAGGCAGCGGAACTTCTCGAGGTCCGGCGCCCGGAAGTCAAGGCGTCCGGCCCTGAGTAGATCCAAGGATTCTACACCGGAGTCGATGCGTTCGGGCCACGCCAGCGCGTGAGCGATCGGCGTACGCATGTCCGGGGCGCCGAGCTGCGCGAGCACCGAGCCGTCCACGTACTCAACCATCGAATGCACGATGCTCTGGGGATGCACGAGGATCTGGATCTGCTCGGGTTGCAGCCCGAAGAGCACGCAGGCCTCGATGAGCTCGAGTCCCTTGTTCATGAGGGTCGCGGAGTCCACCGAGATCTTGCGCCCCATCACCCAGTTCGGATGGGCGCAGGCCGCCTCCGGGGTCACCGCGTCGAGCGCCTCGCGCGGGGTGTCGCGGAAGGGGCCGCCGGAGGCCGTGAGCAGCACGCGCTTGAGGCCGGGCGGCGCCACGCCCGGCGTGGTACCGGAGGGCAGACACTGGAAGATCGCGTTGTGCTCGCTGTCGATCGGCAGCAGGGTCGCTCCGGCGCACTTCGCGGCGTCGATCAGCAGCGGCCCGGCCATTACGAGCGATTCCTTGTTCGCGAGCAGCAGGCGCTTGCCGGCGCGCGCGGCCGCGAGTGTCGAGCGCAGACCCGCCGCGCCGACGATCGCCGCCATGACGCAGTCGACCTCGCTCGCCGCGGCCATCTCCTCCAGCGCCGCGGCGCCCGCGAGCACGCGCGTCCCGGGGGCGGCATCACCCAGCAGCCGTCTCAGCTCAACCGCGGCCGCCTCGTCGGCCAGCGCGGCGTACGCTGGGCGGAAGGCGAGCACCTGGCGGGCGAGCTTTGCGGCGTTGGTGTTGGCGGCGAGTGCCACCAGGCGGAAGCGCTGCGGATGGCGCGCGAGCACATCCAGCGTGCTCTCGCCGATCGAGCCGGTCGAGCCGAGCACCGCAACCCCGATCACGGCACCACCCCGAGCGCGATCAGCCCGAGAACCAGCACCGGCGCGGCCCCGGTGATGCTGTCGATACGGTCCATGACTCCACCGTGTCCCGGAAACACTGTGCCACTATCTTTTACACCTGCGAAGCGCTTTAGGAGACTCTCGGTGAGGTCGCCGACGATGGAGAAGGCCACGGCCGCCAAGCACAGGGGCAGGAACACGCCGATAGGGATGCGGAACCACAGGCCGCCGAGCACGGCAACCGCGGAGCTCACCACCATGGCGCCGAATACTCCTTCCCAGGTCTTCGCCGGCGAGACCACCGGGGCGAGCCGGAGCCGTCCGAAGCGCCGGCCGCAGAAGAAGGCACCGATGTCGGCGACCCACACCAGAACCAGGGCGAACACCACCCATTCCGCCCCCTGCTCGGGCGCATAGCGCAACCGTACGAGGGCGAACCACGCCGGCACCAGCGCCAGGATGCCCGCAAGTGCGGCCGACCAGGTCGCCGCGCGCTGCGGCGCAAGCGTGATCCACAAGAGCGCGGCGAGCCACCACAGCACCGCCGCGCCCAGCAGCAGCTGCCGCGCCTCCGTCGTGGCACACAGCCGCCACACCGCGTAGAGCAGTATCAGGATCAGGCAGACGTAGGCGACCCGGGGGGCGGTACCCGGAAGGCGCAGGAACGCTGACCACTCCCAGGCCCCGGCGAGTACCACGGCGGTGACGAGGATCACCGTCGCCGGAGGCGGCAGTCCGAGCAGAATCGCCAGCGCCGCGACCGCGAGGACGACGGCAGTAATGATGCGTTTACGCAGGGCGTCGCTCACGGCGCGGCTCACGAGGCGCGCTGCGCGGCGATCCGCCCGAAGCGCCGTTCGCGGCTGGCGAAAAAGCGCAGCGCCTCCTCGAGATCGCTTACCGAGAACTCCGGCCACAGCCGCGGGGTGAAATACAGCTCCGCGTACGCCGCGTCCCAGAGCAGAAAGTTGCTGAGACGCTGCTCACCGCCGGTACGGATCAGCAGGTCCGCATCCGGCAGTCCGCTAAGGGCGAGTGCGCCTGCGACATGCTGTTCGCTGAGCTCCTCGGGCCGCACGGCGCCGCTCACGCACTCACGTGCCAGTGTCTGGCAGGCCTGCACGAGGTCCCAGCGCCCGCCGTAGCTCATCGCGACCTGCAGCTTCAGTCCCGGGTTGGCTCCGGTGCGCTCCTCGGCAGCGGCGATGCGCCGCTGCAGACGCATGGCGAGCGTGCGCCGCGCGCCCACGAAGCGCACGCGCACGCCGCGCTGGTGCAGCTCGGTGATCTCCCGGTCGAGCGCTTCGATGAACAGGCCCATGAGGCTGCCGACCTCGTCCGCGGGACGCGTCCAGTTCTCGCTGGAGAATGCGAACAGCGTGAGCGCCTCGATACCGCGCTGCGAGCACTCCTCTATGCACATGCGCACCGACGCGAGGCCGGCCTTGTGGCCGGCGATGCGTGGCAGGCCGCGGGCGGACGCCCAGCGGCCATTACCGTCCATGGTGATCGCGACGTGGCGCGGCAGGACCGTGAGGGTCGCAGCAGTCATCAGACCTGCATGACCTCTTTTTCCTTCGCCGCGAGCAAGCCCTCGATATCGGCGACGTGCTTGTCGGTGAGCTTCTGCACCTCACCCTCGGCGCGCCGCTCATCATCCTGCGACACCAGCTTCTCCTTGAGGAGCTCCTTGATGTCGGTCATGACGTCGCGGCGCACGTTGCGCACCGCGACCCGGGCGTTCTCGGCGTCGTGGCGCAGCACCTTGGTGATCTCGCGGCGCCGCTCCTCGGTGAGCGGCGGCATGGGAATGCGAATCACCGTGCCGGCGGTCATCGGCGTCAGACCCAGATCCGACTTGAAGATCGCCTTCTCAATGGCCTGCACCACCGACTTCTCCCACGGGGAAATGACCAGGGTGCGCCCGTCCTCCACGGCAATGCTCGCCACCTGCTGCAGCGGCACTTCCGACCCGTAATAGTCCACCTTCAGGTGCTCAATCAGGCTCGGGTGAGCGCGCCCGGTGCGCAGCTTCTTCAGGTCCGCCTGGAAGTTGTGCACGCATTTCGCCATGCGCTCGCGCGCATCCTTCTTGAGATCTTCGAGCATGCTGGCAGTCTCCTCGCTGCGGCGCGGCTCACTCGACAGTTACGGCCGTGCCGACGTCCTCGCCGCGCACAATGCGGGTGAGGTCCCCCGGATTGTTGAGATTGAACACCCGCAATGGCAAGTGATTGTCGCGGCACATGACGATCGCGGTCGCGTCCATCACGTTGAGCTTGTCGTTCAGTACCTTGTCGAAGGTGAGGTGCGGATAGCGCGTGGCGGCCGGGTTGCGCACCGGGTCGTCCGAGTACACCCCGTTCACCTTGGTGGCCTTGAGCAGCACGTCGGCGCTGATCTCGATGGCGCGCAGCGCCGCCGCCGTGTCGGTGGTGAAGAACGGGTTGCCGGTGCCGGCCGCGAGGATGATCACCCGCCCCTTTTCCAGGTGACGCACCGCGCGGCGGCGGATGTAGTCCTCGCACACCTCATTGATACGAATCGCGGACATGACGCGCGCGTGCAGGCCCAGGCTCTCGAGCGCGTCCTGCATCGCGAGCGCGTTCATGACGGTGGCGAGCATCCCCATATGGTCCGCGGCGACGCGATCCATTCCGGCGCGCGCGAGCCCCGCGCCACGGAAAATGTTGCCGCCGCCGATCACCACGGCGAGCTGCACGTCCATGGAGTGGATCTCCTGAAGCTCCCCGGCAATGCGCTTGATGACCGCGGGCTCGATCCCGTAGTCGCCGCCGCCCATGAGCGCCTCCCCCGAGAGCTTCACCAGGATCCGCGAATAGGCCGTCTTGGCTTGCGTCATCACATCTCCTCCGCCGATGGAAAAAACCCCGCTCCAAGGCGGGGTTCTCTCCTTAAGCTCACTCGGCCGCGTATCAGTGCCTGACAGCCGGCCCGGCGCCCTTCACCTGCGCCATGACCTCCGCGACGAAGTCGTCCTGCTTCTTCTCGATGCCCGCGCCGACCTCGAAACGCTCGAAGGCGAGGACCTCGGCCTTGGCGCCGCGCAGCAGCTTCTCGATCGTGGTGTCGGGATCCTTCACGAACGCCTGGCCCGCGAGGGTGATCTCGCCCAGGGCCTTGCGCAAGCGTCCCTCGACCATCTTCGCGACAATCTCGGGGGGCTTGCCCTCGTTGCGCGCCTGCTCGGCGAGGATGGCGCGCTCCTTCTCCACGACCTCGGCGGGCACCTGCGCCGCGCTGAGGTAACGCGGGCTGCTCGCCGCCACGTGCATCGCCATATCGTGCGCGAGGGAGGCCGAGCCGCCCGTCACTGCGACCAGGGCGCCGATGCGCGTGCCGTGCACGTAGGCCCCGAGGTGGTCGGCGGCGGTGAGCACGGCAAAGCGGCGTACGCTGATGTTCTCGCCGATCTTGGCGATGAGCGCGCGGCGGCGCTCCTCGATGCTCTCGCCGGAGGGCAGAGTCGCCTCGGACAGCGCCGCGGGCGTCGCGGGGTGCACCTTGAGCGCGCACTCGGCCACGGCGTGGGCGAACGCACGGAAGTCCTGTTCGCGGGCCACGAAGTCGGTCTCGCAGTTGATCTCCGCCATGGCGGCACTCTTGCCGTCGGGCGCCTTTGCGATCACCACGACGCCCTCGGCGGCGACGCGCGTCGCTTTCTTGTCGGCCTTCGCCAGGCCCTGCTTGCGCATGAGCTCGGCGGCGGCGTCGAGGTCACCCTTGGTTTCGACGAGCGCGCGCTTGCACTCCATCATTCCGGCGCCGGTGCGCTCGCGCAGCTGTTTCACTGCCTCTGCCGTGATGTTCATGAGAGGGTTCTGTCCTTACTTGTCGCCCGATTCCGCGCCGGTGCCACGACCCTTACGTCGTCCGGCGCCGCCGGTCGGGCGGCGTGCGACCGCCGCGGGAGGCGGCACGCTGCCGGCGACGGCAACGCCGGCCTCGGCGGGCTCCTCGGCCTCGAGGTCTTCGTCCTCCACCGGCACCTCGACGCTCGCGGGCGCCTGCGCTGCGACCGGCAGCCGGCGCCGGGCCGGGGCCTTCTTGCGCACCGCCGCCTGCGGACGCGGGCGCCCACGGGGGCTCTTCTTGCGTGGCTGACCGGCCTCGTCGAGTTCCACGAACTCGTCCTCGCCGACCGCCACCTGGGGCACGGACTCCTTGCCCTCGAGCACCGCGTCCGCGATGCCGGTGGCGTAGAGCTGGATGGCGCGCATGGCGTCATCATTGCCGGGGATCACGTAGTCGATCCCGTCGGGTGAGCAATTGGTGTCGACGATCGCAACGACCGGAATGCCGAGCTTTTTCGCCTCGTGGATGGCGATGTTCTCGTGGCCGACGTCGACGACGAACAGCGCATCCGGCAGCGAGTCCATGTTCTTGATGCCGCCCAGGCTTCTTTCCAGCTTGTCCATCTCGCGGCGCAGCTGGGTCGCCTCCTTCTTGCCGCGCTTCTCGAG
>DATBBQ010000075.1:0-5005 GCA_036270915.1 Steroidobacteraceae bacterium | reverse complement strand
CCTTCCATCTCCGCGTCCGCCCCCTCGCGCAGCCACGCCTCGAAGCCCGAGCGCACGCGCTGCAGCTTTGGCCACGGTGTATCGAGGGACTCGTTGGCGAGCCCATACACGGCCGGGCGCAACTCGCGGGCGAAGGGCGTGGTGCGATTCGAGGCGTAGCAGAGCGAATCCGCGTCACTCAGCAGCAGGTTGAATCCCGACCAGGCGGTGGCGCGTGGCTCGAGCGCAACGAGGAAGTCCGCGGCACGTGCCGGGGCCCCATCATGGCGCGCGCCGAGGTAGTCTGGGACCAGCTCCCCGCGTGAGGGCGCCGCCGGACGCGCGGGCTGCAGCTCGCGGAAGTTGGTGACGACGCCGAAGCGGCGCTCGCGGTCGATGCCGAGCCAGGTTCCCTGGGAGCGCAGGTCCCGCCCCGCGAGCAGGTCTGCGGGCGGTGGCCACTTCGCGAGCGGCGCCGCGGCACGCGCATGAAATTCGTCGCGGTTGGCCGCGACCACCAGTCGGTAACGAGTGTGCACGCGCCAGGCGAGCACCAGCAGGCACATGGCTAGGCACTGCCTTTCAGCCAGCTCTCGATGAGCCGCCATGAGATCGACTGTGTGGGAGGGGTGAGTGCCTCACCGGAATGTACCTGCTCGCGGGTGAACCAGCGGGCGTCCTCGAGCTCACCGCCGACACGGACTTCGCTGTCAGCGGGCGCGCGCGCCTTGAAGCCGAGCATCACGGAAGAGGGGAACGGCCAGGGCTGCGAGGAGTGATAACGCACCTCGGTCACCGCGACGCCGGTCTCCTCCGCCACCTCGCGCACCACCGCATCCTCGAGGCTCTCGCCCGGCTCGACGAAGCCGGCGATGGTCGAATAGCGCCGCTCGGGCCAGCCGGCCTGCCGACCGAGCAGCGCCCGATCGCCGTCACTGACGAGCACGATGATCGCGGGATCGATGCGCGGAAAGAACTCCTGCGCGCACTCGGGGTTGGTGCAGGCAAGGCAGTGACCGGCCCGCACCGGCATCGTGCGCGCGCCACACACGCCGCAGTGGTGGTGGCGCGCGCGCCAGGTGCCAAGCGCCCGCGCGTAGGCCAGCAGGCCCGCCTCGTCCGCGTCGAGCACCGCGGCGAGCGGTCGCAGCTCGGCGAAGTGTGTGCCGGCGGGTGGCTCGAACGCGTCCGTCCCGGGGAGGTCGATCAGCACCACGCGCTCGCCGCGGAACCAGCCGAGCAGCGCGAAGCTGGCCGGATCTGCGGAGCGTACCAGCGGGGCGGCGTTGTCGAGGAAGGCGATACCGCCCGCCGGGGTGGCGTGCACGAGCTGCGTGCTGCCGCGGTTAAGCAGGTAGCGGCTGCCCGCGTCGGCGCGCGCCGCGGCGATCCAGTCCGGGTCCTCGCGCGCTTCGCTGCGCCGGTCGACGTACTGACCGGAGAAGAAATTGGGCCGTTGCTGATGCATGGACGCGCGCCGCTCGCAAGCCGTGGCGGGCGATTCTAGCAGCGCGGCGGGCGCTCCCCGTTACAGTGCTGACAGCGCACCGTGCGCAGCTCAAAGGCCTCGGTCACCGTCAGGGCACCGCACTCGGCGCACCAGGCGATGCGCAGCAGCTCGCCACACGCCAGCGTGCTGGTGAGGAACACCGCGTGCTCGAAGGAAATGAGCGCCGACGGGCACGCCAGGCGGTACGCCTCGAACGCCTGGCACAGCAGCTCACCGCGCGCGAGCTGTGCCGGTGACCCGGGCGCGTCCCCGGCGGGGTCGGCCGGCAGCACGCCGAGCAGCCACAGTGCGCTCGCCAGCGCCGCCGTCTCCTCCTGCAGCCGTGCCGAGCGCATGAAGTAGGCAATCTGCCGCGGCGACTTGCCACGGTGGCGCGGCAGGTCGGCCCGCGCGTCAGCGAGATAGGAACGATACAGCTTGCGGATGCGATCGTCGCTGAGTCCGGTCCAGGCACGGATGGTGCGCGTGCGCGCCTGATGCTGCAGCAGGCGCAGCGCGAGCTCCATGCGCACCCGCTCGCGATGGTAACGGTCGTCGGAGATCCGCATGGCGCGCACGCAAGCCCGGCAGGGGAGGCGTTATTCTGGAGAGAAGCGCGCCAAATTCAAACAGGCAAATTTGGGTAAAAATGACCAAATCTGAGTCTGGCTTTCGCGGCCGACTTCGCTACGATGTTCACCCGTCGTGCGGAGCCACCCCGATGCTGCTGCAGTGCGAGATGCAGGACCGTAGCGCCGCCGGGGCGTCCGCGCCCCGATGGCTTGACCCGACGACCCTCGAGACGCTCGCCGATCTCAACGAGGACGCGCTCACGCTGCTCGCCGAGCAGGCGCGCGCAAGTCCGGAGAGTGCGCTGCTCGCGCAGGTGCAGGAGGGCTGGCTGCGCCTCGATGCACCGGCGCGGCGGCGCGCCGCCGGCTGTCTGTTCCTGCTGCTCGACGTGGGCTTCGCGGACGAGCGGCGCTGGCGTGCCGCGCCCGAGGTCGGCGACGGGCGGCCACCGCCCTACGCGCCGTTCTTCACCGTGCCGCGGGCGGTGCCGCTCGCGCACACGGTCTTCACCTGGACCTGGCACCTCGTGCGCAGTCAGGGCGCGGCCGCGCGCCTCCTGCTGGGCGTGTCAGCGACCTGCCTGCCGCTCATCGCCCGCTGCACACTGCGCCAGGTCCGGGCGCTGGCGGAGGAGCATCCGGAGTGGCTCGTGCCCCGCTGGGCGACCGAGCCGGCGCTGTGGCGCGAGTTCCTTGCGGCCGCGCACCGCGGGGAGGCCGGCCGCCTGCAGCGCACGCGGCTGCACGGCCAGGCACTCCTGGCCGCCGCCACCCGGGGCGAGCGCGCCCCGCGCGCGGCTTCGCGTCAGGGGATGCGCTGGAAGCGCGCACCCGAGGCGCGGGAGGCGACCGGGCGGGGCGCCGCCCACCCCTGAGCGGTTACGTCCGTTTTTGATCGCTCGTGGTCTCTTGTGCGTGTGGCACCGCGATTTGCCATCGGCCAAGATGTAGCCGAATATCAACCAGGGACCCGAGCAACATGAAACAGGCGCTGATCGTCATCGACGTCCAGGAATCCTTCCGCCGCCGGCCTTACTTCAGCGCGCAGGAGCTGCCCGGGTTCCTCGCCAATGTGCAGTCGCTCATCGACCGCTGCCAGGCGCAGGGGATCCCCATCGTGCAGATCTTTCACCGCGAGCCGGGCGATGACCCGGGGAACCCGTTCACCGCCTCGTCCGGGTACGTGCGCGCGATGCCCGAGCTCGGGCTGCGGCCGCAGTTCGTCGCCTACAAGGAAGTGCATTCCGCCATGTTCGCCCGGGACGATGGCGGGCAGACGCTCGAGCAGTGGCTGCGGCACGCCGGAATCGGCGAGCTCCTGATCACCGGCATCCGTACCGAGCAGTGCTGCGAGACCACGGCGCGCCACGCCTCCGATCTCGGCTTCGCCGTGCGCTACGTGACCGACGCCACCCTCACCTTCTCGATGCGCACGCGCGCCGGCCGCGACGTCTCGCCCGAGGAGATCCGCGAGCGTACCGAGCTCGTCCTCGACGGCCGCTTCGCCCGCATCGTCTCCACGGCGGGCGCGTTCGCCTGAAGGAAAATCCGTGCAGCCCCCGCGCGACGTGTTGTTCGTGCTCCTGCCCCGGGTGGTGCTGCTCGACGTTGCCGGTCCCGCGGACGCGTTCCGCAATGCCAACACGCAGCGCCCGGGAAGCTACCGGCTGCGTTTCATCGCGCCGCTGGCGCAGCTGCAGGCCGCCGTCGGCCTGACGCTGAGCGGGCTTGAGCCGCTGCCGACGAGCCTCAATCCCGGCACCATCGTGGTGCTGGCCGGCACCAGTGTCGAGCGCATCGACGCCCAGGAGCCCGCGGTACGCCAGGTGGTGGGTTGGCTGAGGTCACCGACCCTGAAGCCCGCGCTCCTCATGTGCGTGTGCGCCGGCAGTGTGCTCGCCGCGCACGCCGGCGTGCTCGCCGGGCGCTGCTGCACCACCCACCACGAATTCCTCGACGAGCTGCGCCAGGTCGAGCCGCACGCCACCGTGCTCGACAACCGCATCTTCGTCGAGGACGGCCCGGTGTACACGAGTGCCGGTGTCACCGCGGGGCTCGATCTGGCACTGCACGTCATCGGGCGGCAGCTCGGGCCGCGCGTGGCGGCGGACGTCGCCCGGGACCTCGTGGTCTACCTGCGCCGCGCCGGCAGTGATCCGGCGCTCTCCCCGTGGGTGATGCATCGCAATCACCTGCATCCGGCGGTGCACCGGGTACAGGACGCGGTGGCGCGTGATCCGGCGGCGCGCTGGAACGCGCGCGAGCTCGCCTCGGTCGCCTGCACCAGTTCGCGCAACCTCGCGCGCCTGTTCTCCGAGCACGCCCAGTGCTCGCCGCTCGATTACGTACAGCTCATCCGCTTCGCGCTCGCCCGGCAGCTGGTGACGCAGAGCCGACTCGACCTCGAAGGCGTGGCGCACCGGGCGGGCTTTCGCTCGGCGCAGCACCTGCGCCGCGTCTGGTCGCGCTGGGAGTCGCAGCCGCCGAGCCATTTCCGCCTGCGCGACAGCCGGGCCGCCTGAAGCCGCGGGGCATCGCCCCGGAACTATTCGCCCCGTCGGGCGCGGGCTGAAAGAACCGCGACCAAGGCTCCTCGCCCTGATGCCGGGCGTCAGTAGATGGCGATGTCGCGCCGGCCGTTCGAGTCACGTGCGCCGCGAAACATGCCCTCGGTGCTGAAGTCCATGACGATGGCGCCGGCCTGGTCGACCGCGATCAGGCCGCCGTCGCCGCCGAGGGAGCGCAGCACCTCGTGCAGCAGCTCATGCACCGCCTGCTCGAGCGCGAGTCCCCGGTGCTCGACGCCGGCGCACACGTGGTGCGCGGCCACCACGCGGATGAAGTACTCGCCGTGCCCGGTCGCCGAGACCGCGCACACGCCGTTCTTGGCGTAGGTGCCGGCGCCGACGATGGGTGAGTCGCCGACCCGCCCGGGGCGCTTGTTGGTCATGCCGCCGGTGGAGGT
>DATBBQ010000074.1:0-24014 GCA_036270915.1 Steroidobacteraceae bacterium | reverse complement strand
GCCACAGACGAACAGGATGTCGACGTTGCCTGCCTGCTCGAGCGCGATGGTAGGGGAGAGCTGCAGGCCGTTGCTCGCCGGGGTCGGCTGCCCGTCGAGACTGACGATCGACCAGTCGTAGACCGGCTGCCCGGTGAGATTGTTCGCCATGCGCAGCGGCTCGACCGCGTTGGACAACGCGATCATCGAGTAGCGCGGCAGCGTCAGAAAAGCGAACTTGCTTCGGGGCAGGCCCACATGCCGGATTTTACGCCTTTCTTGCCTGATTGCGACACTCGGCCGCCGAAAGCGAGATCGGGCGTGGGCCACCAGCGCTCGACCTACCAACAGGATGCCGTCCTATTGGCCCTTGTCGATTGTTATTGACTCCCTGCGTCGCCCTCGAGTCCAAGGATGGCGATCTTGGCGGTCGCAGCCTTAACCGGCCACGCGGGAGAGGTCATGCCCATCGTCACGGCGACTTTCTGCGCGCCGTTGACCGTATAGGTGATCAGACCACCGGCGATCGCACCCTTCATCTGGTGCCAGAAGAGCTTCTCGCCGCTGGAAGCGTCGACCGCGTAGAAGTTGCCACCAGCATCGCCGAAGAACACGAGGCCGCCCGCGGTCGGCGTCACGGCGCCGATGATCGGGTAGTTGGTCCTGATCTTCCACTTCCATTCACCCGTGTCGGCGTCGACGGCGTGCAGCCACCCGCCCCAGGTTCCATCGGCACGGGAGAATGCGCCGAACACGTCGGCGGGATTGAGGCTGTGCTCCCCGGTCCAGAACTTCCCGGGGCCGACCTTGGCGAGATCTTCGGTCGCCTGGATCTTGACCGTGGTGCACCAGTCGACCGTGCCCGTATAGATCAGATTGGTCTGAGGATTGTAACCCGGGCTGTTCCATTCCTCACCGCCCGCAGCTCCCGGACAAAAATGCGTGTCCGTCTCGGTCGAGAAAGGCGCGTCGGCATTATCTATCTTCGTCACCGCCGTCTTGTAGAGCTGCTTGTTGTCGGCCAGGTCGAACCCGTACAGGAATCCATCCTTCGGTGAGACCGCCATCAGGTGCTTGCCGCCTGCGGTGTTGATCAAGGCGGGCGGATTGGAGACGTCCCAATCGTGCCAGTCATGGGGCACGAGCTGGAAGTGATTCTTGTAAGCGCCGGTCTTGGCGTCGAGCACGACGACCGAGTCACTGTAGAGATTCGCGCCCTCGCGGGCGCCGTTGGCGTAGTCGGGGGCCGGGTTGCCGCCGGGCACGTACAAGAGGCCGGTCTTCGGATCCAGGGAAAGCGAAGTCCACAGTCCCGCGCCGCTCACCGGTATTCCCGGTTGATTCTTCCAGGTCGACGCATCAAGCGGCGTCGCTCCCTGGGGCCCGCGGACCGGATCTTCCGCGGACTTGGGCACGAGATAGAACTCCCAGACAATCTTGCCCGTCTTGCCATCGAGCGCGTACACGCGCCCCTTCACACCCTTCTGATCCCCCCCGGCGTTGCCGATGAATACCAGGCCCTGCCAGGCAATCGGTGCAGCCGGGACGACCTCGTTCAGCTTGGCGTCGCCGATCGTGGTCTCCCAGAGACGCTTGCCGGTCTTGAAGTCGTAGGCGAGCACGCGGCCGTCCTCCAAGCCCCGATACAGCCGGCCATCCATGTAGGCCGCGCCGCGGTTCGTCGGCAGCAGGTACCCCGGATATTCTTCGTGCGCGCGCCAATTCTCGGCGCAGGTCGCCGGATCGAGCGAAAAGATATCGAATTCAGTCGTGCCGATCAGCGCGCCTTCGACCATGAGCAGGCCGGTCTCGAAGGCCGTGAATCGCTTGGTGTCGTAAGTGCACAGCACCTTGAGCTTGCTGACGTTCTTGGTGTTGATCTGACCGAGGTCTGAAAAGCGCTCCGAAGTCAGCGTCTTGTTGTAGCTCAGCCAGTCTCCTGCCGCGGCAGGTGCCGGCGCAGGCGTGGAAGGCGCGGCCGCTGCTTTGAAGGCCGGGTTTTGCTCCGTCTGGATCGTCCCCTCGGGTGCGTTCAGCGAGAGCGCGATGTTCCGCAGCTCCGCCCCGGCTACTTCGGTGCGGGCTGGGTGTGCCACGTAATAGGCTATGCCCCCGCCGACGACTGCTGCGACGATCGCAACAAGCACTACGTGCCCGCTTTTCATTTCAGTGTCCTTTCAAACCGCAGAATCGCGGAGAACTCAATGCCGATGGGGCAAGGTTCCTCGTTCGGCATTGCCACCAAATAACATGTCATGATTCAAGGGTTCGGTACCGCGAGGTCGACAACACCGAGGCAAACGCGCTTTGCGCTCCGCAGCATGCCGGCCTTCTCGCGGCATCATCGCTGCGCCGGAAGTTCAGTCCTCTCTCGGTCGGCAATTTTGCGAACGCACGTAAGACGCAGCTGCCGCGAACGATTCGTTCCTTCGGATATCGAACAAGCGCGATTTTCCCAATCGGTTCTCAGGAACGAAATGGGACTTTGGTCGGACGCTTATGGTGGGGGTCGAAGATCCGCCGGCAAACCGCCGAGCATCCCTTCGCTGCCCTGAGCGCGAGTCGCTGACGATCCGCCGCCGTCGCTGAACGAGTGGCGCGGCGATTGGCGCGCGGCGTCATGCGGCGCAACATCCCGGCCGCCTGGGCGTTGCGCTCGCCGCGTTCGGGAAGTGCCCCGGTGCGCTAGCCCCGCAGCGCGAGGTTCTCCGGGTCGTAGGGCGACTCGGGCAGCACGATCGCGGGCTTTTTCTCGCCCAGGATCTCGATGGCGAGCTCGCTGCCCGGCTGCGCGAACTCGGCGCGGACGTAGCCGATCGCCAGGCTCTTGCGGACGTGGTGGCCGTAGTAGCCCGAGGTGGCGCGGCCGATCATGCGTCCGTCGCTCGCGAAGAGCGGCTCGTTGCCGAGCGGATCCGCGTCGATCACGTCGTGCACCTCCACGGTGACGAAGCGGTTGGGGACGCCCGCGGCGAGCTGCCGCTCGAGAGCTTCCCTGCCGGTGAACGGCCCCTTGTTCATGCGCACGAAGCGATCCAGGCTCGCCTCGAAGGGCGTGTTGTCGCGCGTCATGTCGCTGCCCCACATGCGGTAGGACTTCTCCATGCGCAGCGATTCCATCGCGCGCATGCCCACCATGCCGATGCCGTGCGGCGCGCCGGCCGCAAACAGCGCGTCAAAGAGGCCGTGCGCGTACTCGATCGGGAAGTGCAGCTCCCAGCCGAGCGAGCCGACGAAGTTCACCCGCAGCGCGTACACGTCCACCGCGAGCGCCGCCTCGATGACCTGCGCGGTGAGCCACGGGAAGGCGGCGTTGTCGAGCGGTGTGTCGGTGAGCTCACCGAGCACCGCCCGCGAGCGCGGTCCCGCGAGCACGAAGCAGCCGCGGGTGTTGGTGATGTTGCGCAGGCGCACCGAGCCGTCCGCCGGCAACGCCTTGAAGAGGAAGTCGCCGTCGTAGCGCTCGGCGGCGCCGGCGCTCACCACGTAGAAGTGCTCGGGGGCGAGCTTGGTGATCGTGAACTCGGAACGGATGCCCCCGCGCGGGGTGAGCGCGTGCGAGAGCGCAATGCGGCCGACCTTGGCCGGCACCTTGTTGGCGACGAGTGAGTCGAGCCACGCTTCCGCGCCGGGACCGGTGACTTCGTGCTTGGTGAAGGGCGTCAGATCGATGACGCCCGCTGCCTCGCGCATCAGCCGCACCTCGCTGCCGACGTGCGGGAAGTAGTTGCTGCGGCGGAAGCTCCAGCGGTCGCGCCGCTCGACCCCCGCGGGGGCGAACCAGTTGGCACGCTCCCAGCCGTAGCGCTGACCCCAGACGGCCCCCTTGGCGTTCAGCCTGTCGTAGACGGGGCTGGTCTTTGCCGGGCGCGACTCGGCGCGTTCCTCGTCCGGGTAGTGCACCGTAAAGACGTTACGGTAGGTCTCCTCGTTCTTCTTCACGACGTAGCGCTTGGAGGTGTAGGCGCCGAAGCGCCGCGGGTCCACCGCCAGCATGTCGATGCCGGGCTCGCCCTCGGTGATCCACTCGGCGAGCTGCCAGCCCGAGCCCCCGGCGGCCGTGATGCCGAAGCTGTGGCCCTCGTTCAGCCAGAGGTTCCTCAGTCCACAGGCCGGGCCGATGAGCGGGCTGCCGTCGGGCGTATAGGAGATCGGCCCGTTGACGATGTCCTTGATGCCGCAGTTCTCCAGGGCCGGTACGCGGCGCGTCGCCGCCTCCACGTGCGGTACCAGACGGTCGAGGTCCCCGGGGAAGAGGCTGCGGCCGAACCAGTCGGGGACTCCGTCAGCGAAGCGCGCCGGCGCGCCCTTCTCGTACGGACCGAGGATCCAGCCCAGGCGCTCCTCGCGCAGGTAATAGGACTGGTCCGACTCGCGCAGCACCGCGAGCTCGCGCCCGCCGCCTCTGCGATAGGCCTTCAGCTCCGGGGACTCGTCGTAGACGATGTACTGGTGCTCGACGGGGATCGCCGGCACGTTCAGGTCCACCAGCCGGCCGATCTGGCGCGCATAGTTGCCGGTCGCAAACACCAGGTGCTCGGCCGTCACCTCGCCCTTGCCGGTGCGCACGCGCCACTCACCGGAAGGCGTGCGCTCGATTGCCTGCGCTTCCGTGTGCTCGTAGATCTCCGCGCCCCCGGCGCGCGCGCCCTTGCGCAGCGCCATGGTGAGGTCGGCCGGCGCGATGTGGCCGTCGTCCGGGTGATATAGCGCGCCGATGATCGCGGCGGTGTCAGCCGTGCCGCCGAGCTCCACCAGCGGCCACAACTCCTTCACCTGACTCGGCGTGATCACCTCGAAGGGCACGCCGATGGTGTTGGCCGTGCCGCAGTACTTGAAGTACTCGTCCATGCGGTCGCGGCTGGTGGCGAGCCGCAGGTTGCCGGTGACGTGGAAGCTCACGTCCTGGCCGGTCTCGGCCGGCAGCCGCTTGTAGAGGTCCACCGAGTACTTGTGCAACTGCCCGACCGTGTAGCTCATGTTGAACAGCGGCAGCAGTCCCGCCGCGTGCCAGGTCGACCCCGCGGTGAGCTCGGTCCGCTCGATGAGCGCGACGTCCTTCCAGCCCTTCCGGGTGAGGTGATAGAGCGTGCTCACGCCGACGACCCCGCCGCCGATCACCAGCACCCGAACGTGCGACTTCACCGGTTCAGTACTCCCAAGGCAGCCGCGCCAGCGGCGGGCCCGAGTCTAGCGGTCGCACGCGCCGGCCGGGCGGCCAATTGCGACGGACGCTTGCCTTAATTCATCCCGCGCGCGGCCTCGGCGAGGTAGTGCGCCACGTAGGCGGCGAACGAGCGCCAGACCTCCAGGCGGAACTCCTCGGGGCGCGTACGCCAGAGCACCACCTCACACTTGCCGAGCATGGTGCGGGTGCACATGCCGAGCGGAAAGGCGCGGGCGTCGAGATCGAGCGGGCAGCCGCTGGCGATGAGCGTCGCGGCCTGGGGCCCGCGCACGGCGAGCGCAATCTGCCGGTGGCTCACGTCGACGAGCGAGTGCGGCAGTCCCGCGAGCGCACCGGCTCGCAGCGCCTCGATTCCCGCATCCGCCGGCGTACCCAGGAGCAGCCATTCATCGGGTCCCAGCCACAGCGCCGCGCGCTCGCCCGCGACCCCGGCGCGGCAGGGTGTCGCGGCGACCGGGACGCCGAGCGCGCGCTGCGCGGCCGCACGCACCGGCTCGCCGCCGCGCAGGACGAAACGCACGGCCGGCGGCAGCGTCTGCACGCCCGGACCGGCGCCGATCAGCGGCCCCTCGCGCGAGGTGCTCAGGTCACGCATTGAGTCGCACTCCGGCGGTGTCATAGAACACGGTTCCCGTCACCTTGACCGCGATCGCCCCGGAGGTGCCGGCGACGTAGAGCGTCTGACCGAGCCGCGCGCGGCCGCCGGCGATCAGGGCGAGCGCGATGGAATGGCCGAGCGCCGGGCTCGCGTACGAGGAGGTGACGTGCCCGAGTGGCTTTGCCACCCCGTCCCGCTCGGCGAGCACCTGCGCGCCTTCCTCGAGCACCCGCGCGGGGTCTTCGGTGAGCAGTCCCACCAGCTGGCGGCGGTCCGGGGCGGTCATGGCCGGCCGGGACAGGGAGCGCTTGCCGACGAAGTCGGGCTTGCTCTTGCCGATCGCCCAGGAGAGCCCCACGTCGTCGGGCGTCACCGTGCCGTCGGTGTCCTGGCCGACGATGATGTAGCCCTTCTCCGCGCGCAGCACGTGCATGGTCTCGGTGCCGTAGGGGGTGATGCCGTGGGGCTCGCCGGCGGCGAAGATCGCCCGCCACACGGCGTGGCCGAAGTCCGCGGGCACGTTGACCTCGAAGCCGAGCTCGCCGCTGAAGCTCACGCGAAAGAGCCGCATGGGCACGCCGCAGATATGACCGCAGACGACGCTCATGTGCGGCAGCACGCCTGGAGCCAGATCGACGTCGACGAGGCCCGTGAGCACCTCGCGCGCCTTCGGCCCCTGCAGCGCGATGACGGCCCACTGCTCGGTCGTGGAGGTGAGCCAGACCTTAAGATCGGTCCACTCGGTCTGCAGGTAGTCCTCCATGAGCGCGAGCACCCGCGGTGCGCCACCGGTGGTCGTGGTCACGTGCAGCCGCTCGGCGTCGATGCGCGCCGCGACGCCGTCGTCGTACACGAAGCCGTCGTCGCGCAGCAGCACCCCGTAGCGGCAACGGCCGGCGGCGAGGCTGTTCCAGGCGTTGACGTACAGGCGGTTCATGAAGGTGAGCGCGTCGGGACCGACGACCTCGATCTTGCCGAGCGTGGAGGCGTCGAAGATGCCGCAGCCGCCGCGCACGGCGAGGCACTCGCGCGCGACGCAGGCGTGCAGGTCCTCGCCCGGGTGCGGGAAGTAGCGGGCGCGCTTCCACAGTCCCACGTCCTCGAACACCGCGCCGTGCGCGGCTGCCCAGCCGTGCATGGGCGTCGTGCGCACCGGGTCGAACAGCTCACCGCGCGCGGTGCCGGCGAAGGCGCCGAAGCTGACCGGCGTGTAGGGCATGCGGAAGGTCGTGAGCCCGACCGACGGAATGCTCCGGCCCAGACCGTCGGCGACCAGGGCGAGCGCGTTCAGGTTCGAGGTCTTGCCCTGATCGGTGGCCATGCCGGTCGTGGTGTAGCGCTTGACGTGCTCGATCGAGCGGAATCCCTCCCGCAGCGCGAGCGCCACGTCTTTCGCGGTGACGTCGTTCTGCTGGTCGAGGAATGCGCGACCGCGCAGCGGGGCAGGGCGCGCCGGCGCGCCGGCGTGACCGGCGATCTCGGCCCTATCCGGCTCGGCGGGCAGCGCGCGTCCGCGTCCGCCGCCCGGGTCAACCGCCGTGCGCTCAGGAGCGAGCGCCTCGCGCGCCGCCGCGCGGCCGCAGACCTCGCCATCGGCCGCGGCAGCCTCGGGCGCGAACACGCCGCGGCAGGCGCCCGCGCTGCGCACGCGCTCGGCCGGCTCGCCCGGGAGGAACGCCTGCAGAGGCTCGCTGAAGACGAGCTTGCCGCGCGACTGAGAGTGAAGGTGCACGGACGGGGTGTAGCCGCCGGAGACCAGTACCAGATCGACCGGCGTCGTCACGGGCGACTCCTCGGACGCGCCGGCGCGCGCGAGCGTGATGGCACTGACCCGGCGACGGCCCTGGGTGCCGAGGACGAGCGCCTCGGTGAGCACCGGCAGGCCCGCCGCGCGCGCCGCCTCACTCGCCGCGTTCGCGCCGCGCGTGTCGGCGATCAGGGCGATGAAGACTCCCGCGCGCGCGAGCTCATAGGCCGCCTGATAGGCCGCGTCGCAGGCGGTGACCAGGACCGCGCGCGTCCCGGGCACGACGCCGTAGCGATTGAGCCAGGTGCGCGCCGCGTCCGCGAGCACGATCCCGGGGCGGTCGTTGCCGGGAAAGACGAGCGGGCGCTCGATCGCGCCGGTGGCGAGCACCACCTCGCGCGCGCGCACCTGCCACTGTCGCTCGCGCGGGCGGTCCGCGTCCGGGGCGGCGAGGTGATCGGTGAGGCGCTCGTTGAGGCCGAGCAGATTGTGCGGAAAGTAGCCGAACGCCGTGGCGCGTGGCAGGAGCGTGACGCGCTCGTTCGCGCCCAGGGTGGCGAGCGCTGCGGCGAGCCACGCGCCGGCCGGCGTGCCGCCGAGCGACTCGGCCGGGGTGCGCGCGAGCAGCGAGCCGCCGAGCTCGGCCTGCTCGTCGCAGAGGATGACGCGCGCGCCCTCGCCGGCGGCGGCCACGGCGGCGGCGAGTCCCGCGACGCCCGCGCCGACCA
The DNA here is from genome assembly GCA_036270915.1 of Steroidobacteraceae bacterium. Classification (GTDB taxonomy): domain Bacteria; phylum Pseudomonadota; class Gammaproteobacteria; order Steroidobacterales; family Steroidobacteraceae; genus 13-2-20CM-66-19. The sequence continues at coordinate 15,774 of DATBBQ010000074.1, read as the reverse complement.
CCAGCACGTCACAGTGCGCGTAGCGCGTCGCGTAGCGGTCCGGGTCCGCCCGGCCCGGCGCACGCCCGAGGCCCGCCGCGGCGCGGATGCGCGGCTCGTAGAGTGCGCGCCACGCGCGGCGCGGCCACATGAACGTCTTGTAGTAGAAGCCCGCGGGGATGAAGGGCGCGAGCAGGTCGTTGACCGCGCCGACGTCGAAGGCGAGCGCCGGCCAGCGGTTCTGGCTGAACGCCTCGAGGCCCTCGTAGAGCTCCACCTGGGTCGCGCGCAGGTTGGGCGTCTCGCGCGCGCCGTCGCGCCGCACGGTCACGAGCGCGTTCGGCTCCTCGGCGCCGGCGGCGAGCGGGCCGCGCGGACGGTGATACTTGAACGAGCGTCCCATGAGGTACACCCCGTTGGCGAGCAGCGCCGAGGCGAGCGTGTCGCCTGCGAAGCCCTGGTAGGCGCGGCCATCGAAGCGGAAGTTGAGCGGCCGCGCGCGCTCGATGCGGCCTCCCGCGGCGGTGCGCAGGCCCTCGTTCATCGCGCGCGCGCCTTCGGGTCCGGCCGCGGCTCGCCGCTCTTGTAGGTAGCGAGGAACTGGTCGGTGGTGGTGTCGCGCAGCGCGTTGAAGAAGCGCCCGCAGCCGTGCGTGTGCCGCCAGCGCTCGGCGTGTACGCCGCGCGTGTTGTCGCGCTGATAGAGGTAGCCGCTCCACTCATCGAGCGTGCGCGACTGCGGATCCTGCGGTCGTGCGACGTGCGCCTGGCCGCCGTAGACGAATTCCGGCTCCGGGCGCTCGCCGCAGTAGGGACAGTCGATGAGCAGCACGGCGCGCCGTCAGTGCGCCACCGCCGCCGCGGCCGCCTCATCGATAAGCGTGCCGTCGCGGAAGCGCTCGAGCGTGAAGGGGGCGTTGAGCGGGTGCGGCTCGTCGCGGGCAATCGTCCAGGCAAACACGTGCGCCGAACCGGGGGTCGCCTTGAAGCCGCCCGTCCCCCAGCCGCAGTTGACGTAGAGACCGGGCACCGGAGTCTTGGCGATGATCGGTGAGCGGTCGGGGGAGAGATCGACGACGCCGCCCCAGCAGCGCAGCATCTTCAGTCGGCGGAACATCGGGAAGAGCTCGCAGATCGCCTCCAGAGCGTGGCTCGTGATGTGCAGTCCGCCGCGCTGCGTGTACGAGGTATAGGCATCCGTGCCGGCGCCGATCACCAGCTCGCCCTTATCCGACTGGCTGATGTAGGCATGGATGGTGTTGGACATGACGACGCACGGAAACACCGGCTTCACCGGCTCGGAGACCAGCGCCTGCAGCGGATAGCTCTCGAGCGGCAGGGCGACCCCGGCCATCCCCATGATGACGCTGCTGTGGCCGGCGGCGGCGACCCCGATCCGCGGCGCGCGGATGAAGCCGCGGCTGGTTTGCACCCCCTCGACCTGCCCGGACGGGGAGCGGCGGATGCCGGTCACTTCGCAGTTCTCGATGATGTCCACGCCGAGGGCATCCGCGGCGCGCGCATAGCCCCACGCGACGGCGTCGTGACGTGCGGTGCCGCCGCGCCGCTGCAGCGCCGCGCCGAGCACCGGATAGCGTATGTCGCCAATGTTCAGCGGCGGACAGAAGGCCTTGGCCTCCTCGGGCGTCAGCCACTCGTTGTCGACGCCGGCGGCGCGGTTGGCGTGCACGTGACGCTTGGAGACCTGCACGTCGTGCACGGTGTGCGCGAGCATCATGACGCCGCGCGGGGAGAACATGACGTTGTAATTCAGTACCTGGGCCAGGTCCTCCCAGCGCTTGAGGGCATGGTCGTAGAGCCGCGCGCTCTCGTCGAACAGGTAGTTGGAGCGGATGATGGTGGTGTTGCGGCCGGTGTTGCCGCCGCCGATCCAGCCTTTTTCCAGCACCGCGACCTTGGTGACACGGTGCTCGCTCGCCAGGTAGTAAGCGGTCCCGAGTCCGTGGCCGCCGCCGCCGACGATCACCGCATCGTAGGCCGCCTTCGGCTCGGGGCTGCGCCACTGCACCGGCCAGCCGCGCTGGCCGGTGAGGCCGCGGCGGATGAGCGACCAGATGGAGAAGGGTTGCATGCGGTTCGGGTCTCTTCGGCTCCGCGGGGAGCGCGCGCATCATGCCCTTCATCGGCGCCTGCGCCGAGGACCGGCGCGCCGGGGCGCTTGAAGAAAGACGACATGGTGCGACACCGCCGGCGCGGGCGGCTGCCGCGCGGATGTCCTCAGGTGCCCTTGATGGCGGTGCGCGGATTCACGTGCTGCACGAACTCGGCTACGTAGTCGTTGGCCGGGCGCTCGACGATGTCGCGTCCCGTGCCGGTCTGCACGAGGACGCCCCCCTCGAGGATGGTCACCTTGTCGCCGAGCTTCAGGGCCTCATCGAGGTCGTGGCTGACGAACAGGATCGTCTTGCGCACCCGCTCCTGCAACGCGAGCAGCTCGTCCTGGAGCTTCCTGCGGATGAGGGGGTCGAGCGCCGAGAACGGCTCGTCCATGAGCAGGATGTCGGCGTCGGTCGCGAAGGCGCGCGCGAGCCCGACGCGCTGCTGCATTCCCCCCGAGAGCTCGTTCGTGTAGCGCTCGGCCCATTGCGCGAGTCCCACGAGTTCCAGTTGCCGGTCGACGATCTCGCGGCGCTTCGCCGGCGTCTCCCCGCGCAGCTCGAGCCCGAAGCCGACGTTCTCACGAACGGTGCGCCAGGGCAGGAGACCAAACTGCTGGAACACCATGGCGATCCGGTGGCGCCGGATGTGGCGCAGCGTCGCCGGGTCGCACGCGGCACCGACGTCCACGGTGCTCGCACCGTCGGCCACCAGCACCTGGCCGCGCGTCACGGCGTTTAGGCCGTTCGCCGCGCGCAGCAGCGTCGACTTGCCCGATCCGGAAAGACCCATGAGCACCGAGATCTCTGCGCGCGCGACGCTGAGGGAGGCGTTGGCGACCCCGACCACGACGCCGGTGCGCTCGACGATCTGGCTGCGCGTGCCGCCGGCATCGAGCGCCGCGAGCGCCTGCTGCAGCGCGAGCGCGCTCGCGCGCCGTCCCTTCTTGGGGGCGAACAGGATGTCGACCGCGCGGAACTCGAGCGCGCTGGTCACTGGCTGCTCCGCTCGGCGGGACGGCTGATGCGATCGAGCACGATGGCGAGCAGCACGATGACGAATCCCGCCTCGAAGCCCATGCCGACCTGCACGGTGTTGAGTGCGCGCACGACCGGCACGCCGAGCCCGCCGGCGCCCACTAAGGCGGCGATCACGACCATCGACAGGCTGAGCATGATGCACTGCGTGACGCCGGCCAGGATCGTCGGCGCGGCGCTCGGCAGCTCGACCTTCCACAGCAGCTGCGACTTCGTCGCCCCGAAGGCGTTCCCGGCCTCGAGCAGCGCCGTGGGTACGGAGCTGACGCCGAGCTGCGTCAGCCGGATCGGCGCGGGCAGCGCGAAGATGACCGTGGAGATCAGGCCCGGCACGACGCCCAGGCCGAAGAGCACGAGCGTCGGGATCAGATACACGAACGTCGGCAGCGTCTGCATGAGATCGAGCACCGGTCGCAGCACCGCGTACAGGCGCGGGCGGTGCGCGGCGGCGATGCCGAGCGGCACGCCGATGAGGGTCGAGACCACGGCCGCGACGATGACCAGAGAGAGCGTCTCGAGGGTCGGCTCCCAGTACCCCTGGTTCATGATGAAGAGCAGCGCCGCGACCACGAACGCCGCGAGCGCCCACGAGCGGCGCAGGAGCCAGGCGAGCGCGGCGGCGCCCAGCACCAGGAGCGGGGAGGGGATGGCGCGCAGCAGCGCGGTGAGCCCGTCGACGCTCGCGCGGATCACGGTCGAGACCGTGTCGAAGAGCACCCGACCGTGGGTCTTCACGTACTCGATGAGCACCGCGACCGTGTCGCCGACGGGGAGCTTGTGGTCGGCGAGCCAGCGCTCGAGGCTGAGGGACCCCGCGAGCTTGTTGGTCGTGCGCACGGCCTCGAGTGCGGGACGGCCGGAGAAGGTGTCGACGCCCTGGAGCCACGCGGCCACCGTCTCCGGGTTCGCCTTGAGGAAGTTGGCCGCCGCCACCTGTGCGGGCTCGTGGCGGTCGAGCATGTCCGCCATCACGCGGCTCTCCTGCTGCGTGGTGAAGGACAGATTGTGCAGCAGGCGGCCGATATTGGGGCACTCCTGCAGGTAGCCGGCGCGCGTGTTGGTGTAAACGGCCGCCTCGCCGAAGTTGGGCCCGAAGACCGCGTCGCCGCCTGCGAGGTAGCGCAGGTCGAAGCGCATGTTCATCGGATGCGGATCCCAGGCGAGGAATACGATCGGAGCGTGCGCGCGGTAGGCGCGCTCCACCTCGGCCAGCATCCCCTGTTCGCTCGACTCGATGAGCTTGAAATTACCGATGCCGAACTGGTTCTGCTTGAGCATGGCGAGCACCAGGCGGTTGCCGTCGTTGCCCGGCTCGATACCGTAGATCGAGTGGTTCAGCTGCGGCGCGAAACGCTCGATGTCCTGGAAGGTACGCAGGCCGGCCTCGTACAGGTAGGCCGGCACCGCCAGGGTGTACTTGGCACCGGTAAGGTTGGCGCGGATGACTTCGACCGAGTGGTCCGCGACGTAGCTCCTGCGGTCCCCCTCCATCGAGGGCATCCAGTTGCCGAGGAAGACGTCGATGTCGCGGTTCTTAAGTGAGGCATAGGTAACGGGCACCGAGAGCACAGTCACCTCAGGCCGGTAGCCGAGGCGCCGCAGCAACTCGCTGAAGACGGCGGTGGTCGCGGTGACGTCCGTCCAGCCGATGTCCGACAGCCGCACCGTCTGGCAGGCGGCCGGATCCGTCGCAGTTGCGGCCGGGGGCTGCGCGGCGCGAACGGGCCCTTGCACCGCCAGGAGCAGCGCCGTGAGCGAGGCGACCAACACGCCGCGCCAGGCGATCAGACTCAACGTCGGGGTGCCGCGCTGCGGGCCGCACTTGACAAATCTAGCGATCCCGGGCTTGACCCGCGCGCGGCCTGTCTTCATCATTCTGACGTCTTGAATAGCCGTTTAATGGATCGCATGTCAAGTCCATTAAATGCAGGTAACCGGTTGACTATAATTAGAATAATGAGCCGATCAGGTCGCAAGCCGCGGCCCGCCCCGATGGGTCCGGCGCGTCTCTTGGGAGCCGCTCGTTGAACAGACGTTCAATCTCTTCCCGGGACACGCAGCCGCCGCGCGACTTCACGGCACGGGATGAAGCGGAGGAGGCACGGCGCGTACAGCTCATCGAGGTCACGATCGATAGTCTCGCCGAAGTGGGCTACGTCGGCACGACTCTCGCAGAAATTGCGCGCCGCGCCGGGGTCTCACCGGGGCTGGTGGCGCACTACTTCGGCGACAAGGACGCGCTGCTCGCGGCGACCTTCCGCACGCTCGCGCGCTCGCTCGCGGCGCGCATGCGCGCGCGGCTCGCGCTGGCGCACACCCCCCGGGCGCGTGTGCAGGCCGTCATCGACACGAACCTAGCTCCGGAGGAGTTCGACCGCCGCAGCGGCACCGCGTGGCTCGCCTTCTGGGGACAGGTTCTGCACGTCGAGGGTCTCAAGCGGGTGCAGACCGCCTATCAGCGCCGCATGCTCTCTAACCTGCGCAGCGACCTGCGGCAGATGCTGCCGCCGACCGAGGCGCGCAGCCTCGCGGCGATGATCGCCGCCATGATCGACGGGGTGTACCTGCGAGCGGCGCTGTCCGAGTGGCGCGAGGCCGACAGTGCGAGCGCGCGTGCCCTGCTCACCGCCTTCGTCGACGGTCGCCTGCAGGACCTGGGGCAGTCGCGTACGCCGGCGCCGGCTGCGGCGCGCCGTTCGCTGCTGCGCGTGGTCAATCCGGCCACCGGCGTGCTGCTCGCCGAGCTGCCCGTCGACGGGCCGGCGCAGGTCGACGCCGCCGTCGCGCGCGCGCAGGCCGCGCAACGCCCCTGGGGCGCCCTGAGCGGCGCGGAGCGCGGCCGCATCCTGCAGCGCGCCGCGCGCCTCCTGCGCGAGCGCAACGACGAGCTCGCGCACCTGGAGACTCTCAACACCGGCAAGCCGATCAGCGAGACGCGCACGGTGGACGTAGTCTCAGGCGCCGAGTGTCTGGAGTACTACGCGGGAATCGCGGCGGGGCTTGCCGGGGAGCACTTGAACCTCGGCCCCGCTGCCTTTGGCTACACGCGCCGTGAGCCCCTGGGGGTCGTGGCCGGAATCGGCGCCTGGAACTACCCGCTGCAGATCGCCTGCTGGAAGTCCGCGCCGGCGCTCGCCTGCGGCAACGCGCTCCTCTTCAAGCCCGCCGAGCTCACCCCGCTCAGCGCGCTGAAGCTCGCCGAGGTTTATCGCGAGGCCGGCCTGCCCGAGGGCCTCTTTCAGGTCGTACAGGGCGACGCCGACACCGGATCGCTCCTGAGTCGCCACGCGCTCATCCGCAAGGTCTCCCTCACCGGCTCGGTCGGCACCGGCAAGGCGGTGATGGCGGATGCGGCGGCATCCCTGAAGCAGGTGACGCTCGAACTCGGCGGCAAGTCCCCGCTCATCGTCTTCGAAGACGCGAAGCTCGAGAACGCCGTGGCCGGGGCGCTGCTCGGCAACTTCTACTCGGCGGGCGAGGTGTGCTCGAACGGCACGCGGGTGTTCGTGCATCGGAGCATCCGCGCGCAGTTCGTCGCGCGGCTGCGCGAGCGCACCGCCGCCATGCGCATCGGCGACCCGCTCGATCCGGCCACGCAGGTCGGCGCCCTGATCTCCGAGGAGCACATGGAGAAGGTGCTCGGGTTCATCGCCCGCGGCCGCGCTCAGGGGGCGCGCCTGCTCATCGGCGGCACGCGGGTGACGAGCGGTGATCTCGCCAGGGGCTACTTCGTCGCCCCCGCCATCTTCGACAACTGCCGCGACGATATGGACATCGTGCGCCAGGAGATTTTCGGTCCGGTGCTCTCGGTGCTCGAGTTCACCGACGAGGAGGAGGTGATCGCCCGTGCCAACGCCACCGAGTTCGGCCTGTCCGCCGGCGTCTTCACTAACGACCTCACGCGGGCTCATCGCGTGATCGCGCGTCTGGAGGCCGGCACCTGCTGGATCAATCACTACAACGTGACGCCGATCGAGCTGCCCTTCGGCGGGGTGAAAATGTCGGGGCTCGGGCGCGAGAACGGCCGCGCCGCGATCGAGCACTACACGCAGCTCAAGAGCGTCTACGTCGCCATGGGCGACGTGGACGCGCCGTACTAGTTCCGCCCGCATTCCGCTCATCGTGACCCAGGAGTGGTTCGACTACGTGATCGTCGGTGCGGGCTCGGCCGGCTGCGTGCTGGCCGACCGCCTGAGCGAGGACGGACGCGACAGCGTGCTGGTGCTGGAATACGGCGGCTCGGACCGCTCCGTGTGGATCCAGATGCCCGGCGCGCTCTCCATCCCCATGAACATGGAGCGCTACGACTGGCGCTACTACACCGAGCCCGAGCCGCATCTGGACAACCGCCGCCTGCATACGCCGCGCGGCAAGGTGCTCGGCGGGTCCTCCTCGATTAACGGGCTGGTGTACGTGCGCGGCAATCCGCTCGATTTCGAGCGCTGGGAGGAAGAGGGCGCGCGCGGCTGGAGCTATCGCGACGTGCTGCCGTATTTCAAGCGCGCCGAGGGCCGCGCGGGGGGCGGTGACGACTATCGCGGCGAGACGGGCAAGCTCGCCACGCGCCGCGGAGAGCTCGAGAACCCGCTGTACGGCGCGTGGCTCGCCGCGGCCCGCGAGGCCGGCTACCCCCTCACCGAGGACATGAACGGTTATCAGCAGGAGGGCTTCGGGGCCATGGACATGACGGTCGGCGGCGGACGCCGTTGCAGCGCGGCCGCGGCCTACCTGCACCCGGCCATGCGCCGGCGCAATCTCACCGTGCGCACCCACGCACTGGTGACGCGCGTGCTGTTCGAGGGGCGCCGTGCCATCGGTGTGCGCTACGAGCGCGGCGGCGCGGCCGCGGAGGTACGCGCGCGCCGCGCGGTGATCGTGAGCGCCGGGTCCATCAACTCGCCCCAGCTCCTGAAGCTCTCCGGGGTCGGAGCCTCAGGTGAGCTCGGCGAGCACGGCATCGCGGTGGTGCAGGATCTCGCCGGCGTCGGCGAGAACCTGCAGGACCACCTGGAGCTGTACTTCCAGATGGCCTCGCGCGTGCCCGTGACGCTGTATTCGCACGTCTCGGCCTGGCAGCGCGCGCTCGTCGGCCTGCGCTGGCTGCTGCGCCACGACGGGCTTGGCGCGAGCAATCACTTCGAGACCGGCGGGTTCATCCGCAGCCGCGCCGGGGTGCGCTATCCGGACATCCAGTTCCATTTCCTGCCGCTCGCCGTCAGCTACGATGGCAGCTCGCTCGCGCGCGAGCACGGCTTTCAGGCGCACGTGGGTCCCATGCGCTCGGCGAGCACCGGTTGGGTGCGGCTGCGCTCGGCCGACGCCCACGACAAGCCGCGGATCCTCTTCAACTACATGTCGCGCGATGAGGACTGGCAGGAGATGCGCGCCTGCGTGCGCCTGACCCGCGAGATCTTCGCCCAGCCCGCGTTCGCGCCCTACCGCGGGCGCGAGATCCAGCCGGGTGAGACGGTCACGAACGATGCGGCAATCGACGCCTTCGTGCGCGCGAAGGCCGAGAGTGCCTATCACCCCTCCTGTACCTGCCGCATGGGATCGGCGTCCGACCCGCGCGCCGTGGTCGATCCCGAGGCGCGGGTGCTCGGGCTCGAGGGTCTGCGGGTCGTGGACTCCTCGATCATGCCCTCGATCACGACCGGCAATCTCAACGCCCCGACCATCATGCTCGCGGAGAAGGTGGCCGACCTCATCCGCGGGCGCTCGCCGGCGCCCGCCGCGGAGGTGCCGTACTACGTGGCCAGGAACTGGCAGAGCGCGCAGCGCTGAACGCGCGCATGGCGCGACGCCCGCGCGACGGGACGGCGGCTAGTCGAAGACGCGGGCGCGCGCGACGTCGCTGTTCGCGGCCCGCTGCGGCTGAAGGCGCCGCGTGGACGGGGACAGGCCGTAGGCATCCTTGAACTGGCGCGAGAAATGCGCGCAGTCGGCGAAGCCCGCCTCGTTTGCGATGTCGGTGACCGAGCGGTCGGTATTCTCGATCAGCCAGTTGGCATAGCGCATGCGCAGCTGCCGGTAGAGCGACGCGGGGCCCATGCCGACGTGCTGCCGGCACAGCCGCTCGAGCTGCCGTGCCGAGAGGCCGAGCTCGGCCGCCACGGCGGCGACCGCGACCGGGCGGGCGAGGTTCTGCTCCATGAGCAGCAGCGCACGCCGTACTCGGGGTTCCGCGACCGTCTCCGAAAGGGGCGGATGCGGCTGCGTGTCGGATCCCGAGCGCGGGCGGTCGAAGAGCAGTACCTGGCTGGCCTTCTGCGCGACCGCCCGCCCGAGATGCTGCTCTATGAGATAGGTGGCGAGCGCCGCCGCACCGGCGCCACCCGCACAGGTAATGCGCGGGCCGTCGACCAGGAACAGCCGGTCGGCGATCACCTCGTAGCTCGGAAACGCTTCGAGGAAGTCCTGGTAGTGATACCAGCTCACGCACGAGCGCCGCCCCTTCATGAGCCCGCTGCGGCACAGGATGAAACTCCCCGTGCAGATGCCGATGAGCGGCACCTGGGTCGCGCCGATCTCACGCAGGTAGCGCCCGGTCGCCTCGTCGATCTGCGGGCCGCTGTGCAGCAGACCGCCGATGACGACGACGTAATCGAGTCCCTCCGCCGGCAAGAGCGCGCTGGTCGGCTGGATCAGGACGCCGCAGCTGGCGGCCACCGGTTCTGCGCGGCTCGCCATGATCGACCATTGCACGTGCATCGGACGACTGCGGTCCCCCTCGTCGGCGGCGAGTCGCAGGTGGTCTATGAATACGGCGAACGCCGAGAGGGTGAAGTGATGCGCCAGGATGACGCCGACCCGCAACGGCGGGCGCGCGGCGCGCTCGACGGTGGACAGCCTGGTTATCGTGCTTGAGTGGTGCATTGAACGCGCACTCAATAACTTCCCTTTCCCCCTGCTGGCCTATATTCCATTAAGCCCTCACGAGACGCAAGGCGCGTCTATATCAAATATAAAGGGCGTAATAAGAAGAACTTACCTGCCGGTTGCGCGAGGACCCCACAGGAGCGCTCGGTTGAACGGCCATTCAGAGCAGGAATTCTCGCCGGCAAATAGCGAGCCGGCGCGGCCGTTGCGCGCGCGTCGGAGCGCGGCGGGGAATTTGTAACTAGCGCAGTACCGCGAGTCGCGCGAGATTGACCTGGACGGTCGGATCGTGACAGCCGCTGCGGGCATACCAGCCGCGCGCGGCAGCCACGAGGGCCCGCGCGGTCGCGACCGTCTCTGCGGCCTCGCGCTCGAGGCCGGCCTCGTGCTCGCGCCGGAAGCCGCGCGGCCGGGAGCGCACGTGACGGCGCAGCTGCAGGCGGCGCAGCGCCCGCGTCGGTACGGCGTGTGCATCGCCCACCGCCGCGTGGTGCGCAGTGAGGCCGGCGTCGCCCTCGCCGGTCGCGGGCCGCAGCCATTGTCGGCACCAGGTGGCGACGTCCTCGCCCGAGCAGCGCAGCTGTGGGTCGCTCAGGGCCATCGCGATGCGCGGCAGGTCGCACGCCTCACGCAGCGCGGCGTCCCAGCTCTGGTCGTCCAGGAGTTGCTCGATGTCGGTGAAGTAACTCGCGAGCATGCGCGAGCTGGACGGCGCGTGAGCAGTTGGCGGTGGTGGCCCGTGCGCGCCGTGCGGTGCCTGCTGTTCGTGCATCAGTTCTATCCCCGGTCGTTGTCTTAGGCCACGCGCTCGCTCGCCGGGCTGGCCGGCGAGGACGGTGGCGTGTTCTCCAGCTGCGTGTCCGCCCGGGGCGGCACACTCCGTGTCGCTGGTGGTGTTATGCGTGTGCTTCGGGCCGCGGCGGTGCGCCTGGCGACGCGGCGGGCGCTGCGCCGTGGCACCGGCGTGCGAGTGATCGCAGGCGCGGGCCGAACAGTCCGCCGGACGCGCCTCGCGGCGACCCGGATGCGCCGGCGTGTGCGCGCGGTGGCTCGCTTGGTGACCGATACGGCCTTGCGGCGTGCGACCTTGGCGGTCCTCTTGGCGCGTACCGTCTTCTTGGCCGCCTTGCGTTCACTCTTGGACGCGCGCGCGCCGCCCTTCGCGGAGCGGCGGGCGCGTTTCCACGCCTTGCGCGTTGCCGCGGCGTGCTTGCGCGCCCGCTTGGCTTCCCGTTTGGCTTCCTTCAGTCGCTTGCGCGCCCGCTTAAGCTCCTCCTTGGCGATGCGTACACGCTGCTTGGTCACATCCGCCAAGAGGCGCGCTCGCTTAAAGGGCTCGCCGGGGGTCTCTTGTTCGCTGCCTGTCTTCTTCATGCGCGGGCCTGCGAAGCCAAAGAGGATGAGTCTCACACAAGCTGCCCGGCCTTACCACCCCGACCAGTTATCCACAGAATTTGTGCATAACTATGTGGACAGAACGGCCTCCGTCACGCAAAGGCCGAGTCCGAGCAAAGGCTTGCGTTGCGCTGCGCGCGTTTTCACCACAAGCGGCAAGCGGTATTGAAGACCGAGGAAGATTACGGGGCGCCGCCGAACATCGTGGCCGTGACTCGATTGCGGCCGGCGTGCTTGCTGCGGTAGAGCGACGCGTCGGCAATCTTCAAGACGCGCCGCGCGAGTTGCCGTTCGCCGGTGGGCACCCGATCGAGGCCGCACAGGCCAAAGCTGGCCGTGACGGACACGTGCTTGCGATCGCAGGTGAAGTTTTGTTCGGCGACCGCCGCGCGCAGCTTGCGCGCGACTTCCAGGCCTTCCTGGTACGAAGTCTCGGGCAACACGACCGCGAACTCCTCTCCGCCGATGCGTGCGACCCAGTCGACGCCGCGCCGCAGGTTCTGCTGCAGGCGCTTGCCGAACTGGCGCAGGATCTGATCACCGCCGGCATGCCCGAGGCTGTCGTTGAGTTTCTTGAACGAGTCTATGTCGCACAGGATCAACGACAGCGCGCGGCCGTAGCGCGCGGCACGCTCTACTTCGCGCGGGAAGTGCTTGCTGAAGAAGCGCCGGCTGGCGACCCGCGTGAGGTCATCGGTCGCCGAGAGGCGGCGATTCTCGGCAAGAGTGATGCGCAGCACCGTCTCGAGCTCGGCGACGCGTCGCGCGGCCCGGATCCGTGCGTCGATCTCGCGCTCGCTCGCGTCCCGCGCCACGCATTCGTCGGCGCCGGCGGTGAGGCCCGCCTCCCGTGCGCCGGCCTCGTCGCCCTCGGACACGTACAGCACGAACGGCTCGCGTTCACCGGTGCCGCGTCGCAGCTTCCCTACCAGCTCGAGGGAGTCGGTGATGACGACCGCCCGGAACTCGAGCTCGAAGCGCTGCAGGGCCTGCGCGTCGTCGGCGACCGCCTCGCAGTCGAGCATGTCGGGCGTGATGCGTCGCTCGAGCCGCTGGCGCAGGAGGGGGTCGTGGCAGGCGAGCAGCGCCCGGGGTGGCGGGACCACCCGCAGCATGACGGCGATGGTCGCAGTCGTCCCCTCGGAGCTGCTCGGCGGACGCTCGGCGCGGCGTTCGAGGATGCGTTGAATGACTGTGGTCTGGCCACCCGATGCCACCGGGCCTCCTAACGGCGCAGCCGCCCGCGCTGTATGCGCAGATTACCTACGCGCCGGGCAAATTGCGCGACGGCGCGCACGCTTCCCCGCCCCGTGCGACCGTTACACAGTGAGTGGGCGCGCGGCGATATCATTGCGCTCCCATGGAAGCACCGGCCGTCACCCGCAGCAGGCGCCCGTTTCTTGCGCCCCTCTGGCTCACTCTGTTGGGCCTCGTGGTCATGGCGGGCATTGCCTGGAGCGTCTATCGAGCCGCCGGAACCACGGTCGTGCTCCTCGTGCCGACCACGGCCAGGGAACCGGGCACGATCGCCGACCCCCCGCTCTCGGCGGAAGGCGAGGAGCAGGCCCAGCGCCTCGCCCGCCTGCTCGGCGACGCCGCCGCTGCCGGGGCGCTGGACGCGATCTACGTGAGCGACGAGCAGCGCGCGAAGCAGACCGCGGCCCCGCTCGCCGAAAGGCTGCAGCGTGCACCGGTGGTCTTTGCCGCCGCGGATGCGGCGACGACTGCCGCGCGGGCGGTGCACGAGCACGCGGGACGCACCGTACTCGTGATCGGCGGGGCGGGTGCGTTGCCGCAGATGCTCGAGGAGCTCACGGGTACCGAGGTGAGCCGCGCACCGGTGCAGTCGGATCTCATCTACGTCGTGAGTGTGCCCACTTTCGGCCGCGCACACGTCCTGCGCCTGAAGTTCTGAATCCGTCAGCCCGAGCGCTCGGCGCGCGTGGCACCGGTGCTGAGCGCGACCGCGCGCCGGACGAATTCGGCATGCTCGCCTATGCGGAAGTCGGCGAGTACCGCCGCGCGGATGTAGCGCGCCTGGTCGATGAGATAAGTCGCCCGCCGTACCCCGAAACCAAAGGGTCCCTGTACGTCGTACATGCGGATGACGAATTTGTCGACGTCGGCGAGCAGCGTGAAAGGCAATTTGTATTTCTCGCGGAATGAGCGATGGCTCTCGGGCATCTGCGGGCTGACGCCCGCGACGTCCAGCCCGACCTGCACTATGTCGGCGTGCAGGTCGCGGATCGAGCAGGCTTCGCGCGTACACCCCGGCGTGAAGTCGGCCGGGTAGAAATAGAGGATCAGCGGGCCGTAGCGCAGCAGCGTACTCAGCGAGACGCTCTGGTCGTTCTGGTCCGGCAGCGTAAATTCCGGCGCCCGCCCGCCTATGGGCAGCATGCGTGCTCCCCCGTCCTGGACCGCTCGGATCCCCAACCGCTGATGATAGCCGCAACCCGCCTCGCGGGTTAAAACTTGATTGGACGGGGTAAGTTGCGATGCTAGAATCGCGCGCCTTGCCGTGGGGCGGTAGCTCAGCTGGGAGAGCGTCGCGTTCGCAATGCGAAGGTCGAGGGTTCGATCCCCTTCCGCTCCATATCCCACCTCGCCAGCATCGTCCATGCGAGTCCATCTCAGGACTCCGGATGCTCAGGGGAAACTAGGTAAAACATAGCACTGGCTCGCCAAATCGCGTCTAAGGACGTCTGAAGGCGTCATTAAACAGAGCTAAGGCGACATTCGACGCAACGCCAAAACCTGTCGTTCGTGTGATCCGCCGCAAGAACGGCCTGAATTCCGCATTTCCCGCCGAGTACGTTAAGCTCGCGCCCGCGGAGGCTGTGACAAGACCTCCACTGCATCAAGTCAGGAGGGGGCCATGCGACGGATACAACCGCCGCTCACGCGGCGTTCGTTTCTAGGTGGCGCTGCAGCGCTTCCGGCGTTCTGGTCCTGGGCGCTGGCCGATGAGACACCGCCGCCATCCGTGCTATACCGGCGTGCACCGCCGCCCATCACCTCCGCCGACCAAGTGCTGAATGTAATGGGATTCGAAGCGCTGGCGCGCACCGCGCTGCCACCGGCGCACTACGCCTACATCGCCACCGGCGTCGACGACGATCTCACCGTGGTGCGCAACCACGCCGCGTTCGCGCACTACGAAATCCGCGCGCGCCGCTTCGCCGACCTCACCCGCATCGACACTTCGCGCGGCGTGCTCGGCGAGCGCTGGGCGAGCCCGCTGTACTTGTCGGCGGTGTCCTCGATGCGTGCCTTCCACCCCGAGGCCGAGGTAGCGGTGGCGGCCGCAGCCCGCGCGTGCAGCACCCGGCAGATGCTCTCCAGCGGCTGCTCGGCGACGCTCGAAGAAGTGACCGCGGCGGCCGCTCAGCCGCCCTGGCAGCAGCTCTATCCCACCGACGACTGGGACGTGACGCTCGGGGTCGTGCGGCGCGCCGAGCGCGCCGGATGCGCCGCCGTGGTGGTCACGCTCGACGGGGTCACGCGGCCGCGCAACAACGAGACCCTGGCGCTTGCCATGCGTTCGGACAGCCGCGTATGCAGCAATTGTCATCGCGACAACGCGCACGACATGTGGCTCAAGGGGCCGATGTTCGCCGGGCTCGACGTCTCGCGTGTCACCGACCTGGTTCCCAAGGACATGTCGGTCAAGTGGTTCGACCGGCTGCGTGGCGCGGTGAAAGTGAAACTGTTCGCCAAGGGCATCGTCACCGGCAACGACGCCGCCATCGCGGTCGCACACGGCGCGGACGCGGTGATCGTCTCCAACCACGGCGGGCGCAACGAGGAGACGCTGCGCGCCAGCATCGACTGCGTGCCGGAAGTGGTGGCGGCAGTGCGCGGCAAGGTACCGGTCCTAGTCGACGGCGGAATCCGCCGCGGCACCGATATCTTCAAGGCGGTGGCGCTCGGGGCGACCGCGGTTGGCGTCGGCCGGCCGCAGGCCTGGGGGCTGGCCGCCTTCGGTCAGCCGGGAGTCGAGGCCGTCCTCGAAATCCTCAACCGCGAGCTCGCCGACATCATGCGCCAGGCCGGCACGCCGACGCTCGCTGACATCACGGGCGCGAACGTCGTGCGCACGACGGCCTGAGGCTGCGCTGTGTGCGGCCTGCGCGCCCTGCCGGTCGAGCGGCGGCCGAACGTCCGCCCTGAGACGTGTTTTTTCGCTTGCTACCACGGTATGGCCGCCAATGACCGCCTTCACGTGCGGATTCAATAGGTCGATGCAACACCTAGACTCTCATCGTAGAGCGGAGGGTGTTGCAGATGAAGTACCGGACGAGGATCTACTACACCGAGACCGATAAGGCCTTGATGTGGGAGCGTTGGCGACAGGGCGAGTCGCT
>DATBBQ010000073.1:0-2655 GCA_036270915.1 Steroidobacteraceae bacterium | reverse complement strand
CTGCGCCGGTCGCTGCGCGCGCCGATGAAGTTCCAGGAGGCGCGCGACGGCCCGAGCGGGCTCGCCGCCGCCTCGCGCCTGCGCCCGCAGGTGATCTTCCTCGACCTCTCGATGCCCGGCATGAACGGCGACGAGGTGCTCGACCGCCTCAAGGCCGATCCGGTCACCGCCCGCATCCCGGTCATCATCGTCACCTCGCACGAAATCGACCCGGTGCAGCGCCAGCGCCTCTCCGGCCACGTGAGCGCCATCCTGCAGAAGAAGGACCTGTCGATCGAGACCCTGGCCCGCACGATGGAGACCATCTCGGCGGCGGGGACACCGCAATGAGCCCCGTGCCGGAGCTGATCCTCAACGTCGACGACAACGACGCCCACCGCTACGTGAAAAGCCGCATCCTCACGGCGGCGGGCTACCGGGTGGTGGAGGCGGCCACCGGCGCGGCGCTGCGCCGGCTCGTCGCGGAGTGCTCGCCGGACCTGGTGCTGCTCGACGTGAGGCTGCCCGATGCGAACGGCCGCTCGCTCTGCGTGGAGATCAAGGCGGACCCGTCGACCGCCCAGGTGGTGGTGCTGCAGACTTCCGCGTCGCACGCGGATACCGCGAACCGTGTCGCGTCGCTCGAGGCGGGCGCGGACGGCTACCTCGTCGAGCCCATCGAGCCCGAGGAGCTGGTCGCGCACGTGAAGGCGCTGCTGCGCCTCCGGCGCGCCGAGCGCGACCGCGCGTCCGCGCTCGCGCAGCTCCGCGAGGCCGACCGGCGCAAGGACGAGTTCCTCGCCATGCTCGGCCACGAGCTGCGCAACCCGCTGGCGCCGATCCGCAACGCGGTCGAGATCCTCCGCGTCTCCGACGACCGCTCGGTGCGCGAGCGGGCGCGCGAGATGGTGGGCCGCCAGGTGCAGCACCTCGCGCGCCTGGTCGACGACCTGCTCGACGTCTCGCGCATCACCACGCGCAAGATCACGCTGAAGCGCGGGGTGGTGCGGCTCGGCGCGCTGATCGAGTCCGCCGTGGAGATCGCGCGTCCCGTTCTCGACGCGCAGTACCACGAGTTCTCCGTGGTACTGCCGCCCGACGACATCTGGCTCGAGGTCGACTCGGTGCGCCTCGCCCAGGCGATCGGCAACCTGCTGAACAACGCCGCCAAGTTCACGCCGCCGCGCGGCCGCATCCGGCTCGCCGCCGAGCGGCGCGGCGGCGAGCTCGTGGTCACCGTCGAGGACAACGGCGTCGGCATCGCTCCCGAGATCATGCCCTCCGTGTTCGACCTCTTCACCCAGGGCGAGCGCTCGCTCGACCGCGCGCAGGGCGGGCTCGGCATCGGGCTGTCCCTCGTGAAAGGGCTGGTCGAGATGCACGGCGGCAGCGTGACCGCGGCGAGCCCCGGCGCGGGCCAGGGCAGCACCTTCACCGTCGTGCTCCCGCTCGCGCGCCTGGAGGTTCCGGCCGCGGTCGCGCAGGCCAGGCCCCCGACCCCGCCGCGCGATCCGCGGCGCGTCCTGGTGGTCGAGGACAACGCCGACGCCGCCGAGTCCATGCGCCTGCTGCTGGACGGAATCGGCCACCAGGTGGCGGTGGCGAACGACGGCAACGCGGCGCTCGCCACGGCGCGCTCGTTCCGGCCCGACGTCGTGCTGCTCGACATCGGCCTGCCCGGCATGGACGGCTTCCAGGTCGCCTCGGCCCTGCGCGCGCTGCCCGAGACGAGCCGCGCGCACCTCATCGCGGTGAGCGGCTACGGCCAGGACAAGGACCGCGCGCGCTCGGCGCAGGCGGGCTTCGACCTGCACCTCGTGAAGCCGGTGGATCCGGGCAAGCTCGCCGCGGCGATCGACGCCGCGGACTGATTCAGCCGCGCTTGTACGGCGAGGGCTCGCCCTCGGGGCGCGTCTTGAAGCGCTTGTGCGCCCAGAAGTACTGCTCGGGCATCTCCAGCACGCGCTCCTCGATGAAGGCGTTCATGCGCCGCACATCGGCCTCGAGGTCGCCGGTCGGGTAGTCCTTCCATTCGGGATAGAACTTCACGACGTAGCCGTCGCCCACCTGGCGCGTGACCACCGGGATCACCGCGGCTTCGGCGAGCTTCGCCAGGCGCGGGAGCGTGGTGATGGTGGCGGTCTGGATGCCGAAGAAGGGGACGAAGATCGCGTCGCGGCGGCCGAAGTCCATGTCGGGCAGGAAGTAGAACGGCTTGCCGCTGCGGATCACGCGGATCACCGAGCGCAGCCCCTCCTGGCGGCTCACCAGGTGCGGCGCCCCGAAGCGCGTGCGCGCCTTGAGGAAGACCCGGTCGACCGCGGGATTCTTCTGCCGGCTGTAGATGCTCGCGGTGCCGGGATATTCGTAGGCCACGCGGATGCCGCCCATGTTGAGGCCGATGAAATGGGGTGCCAGCGCGATGACCGGTCGTCCCGCGGCCGCCTCGAGGTTCTCGATGCCCTCGACCCGGATCAGGCGCAGCAGTTGCTCGTCCGAGCCCCACACCATGATCGAGAGCTCGAGCGCGTTGCGGCCCAGCATCTTGAAATGCCGGAGTCCGATCGCGTGGCGCTCGCGCTCGGTGAGGTGGGGAAAGCAGAGCGCGAGGTTGATGCGGGTCACGCGCCCGCGCCCGAAGCGGTAGAGCACCGCGCCCAGGCCCGCGCCCAGGAC
>DATBBQ010000072.1:0-29595 GCA_036270915.1 Steroidobacteraceae bacterium | reverse complement strand
TGCCCGCGGACCTGCTGGTCGTGCTCAACGACAACGACATGTCCATTTCCGAAAACGTCGGCGCCCTCTCCAATCACTTCGCGCGTGCCCTCTCGGGACGCGTGTACGCGCACCTGCGTGAGGGCGGCAAGAAGGTACTGCGGCAGATGCCGACCGTCTGGGAGCTGGCGCGCCGCTCCGAGGAACACCTCAAGGGCATGGTGCTGCCCGGCACGCTGTTCGAGGAGATGGGCTTCAACTACATCGGGCCGATGGACGGCCACGACGTGAAGGCGCTCGTGAGCACGCTGCGCAACCTGCGCAAGCTGCGCGGTCCGCAGTTCCTGCACGTGGTCACCCGCAAGGGCAAGGGCTACGCGCCGGCGGAGGCCGATCCGATCAAGTGGCACGGCCCCGGGCCCTTCGACCCGGCGAGCGGCACCATCTTCAAGGAGAAGAGCGGCGGCCCGACCTATTCGCAGGTGTTCGGCGAGTGGCTGTGCGACATGGCGGAACGCGACCCGGGCATCGTCGGGATCACGCCCGCGATGCGCGAGGGCTCGGGACTGGTCGAGTTCTCAAAGCGCTTCCCGGAGCGCTACTTCGACGTCGCGATCGCTGAGCAGCACGCGGTCACCTTCGCCGCCGGGCTTGCCACCGAGGGCCTCAAGCCGGTCGTGGCGATCTACTCGACCTTCCTGCAGCGCGCCTACGATCAGCTGATCCACGACGTGGCGCTGCAGAACCTGCCGGTGGTGTTCGCGCTCGATCGCGCGGGCCTCGTCGGCAGCGACGGCGCCACCCATCAGGGCAGTTACGATCTGTCCTACCTGCGCTGCATTCCCAACACCGTGATCATGGCGCCCGCCGACGAGAACGAGTGCCGGCAGATGCTCTACACGGCGAGCACCCTCAACTGCCCGGCGCTGGTGCGCTACCCGCGCGGCGGCGGGCCGGGCGTCGCGGTCGTCAAGGAGATGAGCGCCCTGCCCCTCGGCAAGGCACAGCTGCGCCGCGAGGGCCGCAGCGGACTCGCACTGCTCGCCTTCGGCGCCCTGCTCGCACCCGCGCTGCAGATCGCCGAGCGCCTCGACGCGAGCGTCGTCAACATGCGCTTCGTCAAGCCGCTCGATGAGGACCTGATCGTCGCGCTCGCGGCGCGCCACCGCGCCCTGGTGACGATCGAGGAGAACGCGACCCACGGCGGCGCGGGCTCCGGCGTCGGCGAGCTGCTCGCCTCCGAGGGCATCCAGATACCGCTCCTGCAGCTCGGCATCCCCGATCGCTTCATCGAGCACGGCTCGCGCGAGGGTTGTCTCGCCGCGGCCGGACTCGACGCCGCGGGTCTGAGCGCCAGCATCGAGCGCTGGTGGGGCCTGCAGTGCAAGGAGCGGCTGCGCTCGGCCGGCGGCTCCTAGAGCGCGCCGCCTAACACCGCGCGCCGCGCTCGCGCGGGTGAAGCCGGCCTCTTCCATAAGGGGCGTTCCCGCGCCTGAGGGTGCCGTTCAGCTACGGATTTTGTGTTGTTTCCTGTAGGCTTTCCGCCCATGAATCCGCCCGTCATCGCCAAGCTCCCGCGCAGCGGCATCGCCGAGGTCGAAGACGTGCAGGCGCGTACCGACACGCGCCAGTTGCCCATCAACCGCGTCGGCATCAAGGACATCAGTCACCCGGTGCGCGTCAAGGATCGCTCCGCCGGCGAACAGCACACGATCGCCAGCTTCAACATGTACGTGAGCCTGCCGCACAACTTCAAGGGCACGCACATGTCGCGCTTCGTCGAGATCCTGCACGCGGAGCGCGAGATCTCCGTCGAGTCCTTCGCCAAGATGCTCGCCACCATGACCGAACGGCTCGAGGCGGACACCGGACACATCGAGATGAGCTTCCCGTTCTTCGTCATGAAGCGGGCGCCGGTCTCCGGGGTCGAGAGCCTCATGGACTACCGCGCGACCCTGATCGGCGAACACCGTCGTGGGCACACCGAGATGTGGGTGCGCGTCACCGTGCCGGTGACCAGCCTGTGCCCTTGCTCGAAGAAGATCTCCGAGTACGGGGCGCACAACCAGCGCTCGCACGTGACCATCACGGCGCGCCTGCGTCGCCACATGTGGATCGAGGAGCTCATCGAGATCGCCGAGAGCGAAGCGTCCTGCGAGCTCTATGGGATCCTCAAGCGCCCGGACGAGAAGTACGTGACCGAGCGCGCCTACGACAATCCGAAGTTCGTCGAGGACGTCGTGCGCGACGTCGCCACGCGGCTGAACCGCGACGAGCGCGTAGCCGCCTACGCCGTGGAGTCGGAGAACTTCGAGTCGATCCATAACCACTCCGCCTACGCGCTCATCGAGCACGACAAGGATCGCGCGCCGCGCGCCTGACGGCGCCGCCCGGATGACGATTTCTTAATGCCGCGCGCATTGCGCTTGCGGCCCGCTCGCCTCTAACTTCACGCAAGTGGCTAGCGGCGCCGCACTCAAGGAGGGCGGGCATGAAGATCGGCATAGTGCTCACCGTCCTCGCGCTGAGCGGGGTGACGCTCGCCGCCGAGCCGCCGGCGACTCCCTCGGCGACGCCCGTGAAGCATCCCTCCCTCAAGGCCTGCAACCAGCAGGCCGATGCCAAGAAGCTCACCGGGGCGGCGCGCTCGCAGTTCGTCAAGGAGTGCCACGGCGGCAAGAGCGCCTGAGCTCGCCGCCTCAGGCGGGCAGTTCGACCAGCACCCGCAGTCCTGGATTGTTGCTCTGCAGCTCGAGGCGCCCGCGGTGCAGGCGCACGATCGCCGCCACCAGACTTAAGCCCAGTCCGCTGCCCTCCTGGGATGCGCCGCTCGCGAGCCGCACGAAGGGCTGCGCGGCCCGGGCGCGGTCCTCGGCGCCGATGCCGGGCCCGTTGTCGCTCACGGTCAGACGCACGGCATTGCTGATAGCGCGCACGCCCACTTCGATGCGCCCGCCCGCGGGCACGTACTTCAGCCCGTTCTCGATGAGGTTGGTGAGCAGCTGCGCGAGCAGCTGGCGGTTGCCCGTGACCACGGCCGGGCCGTCCGGCGCGCACACCAGCTCGAGGCCCTGCGCGGCCGCCACCGGTTCGAACAGCTCCCCGAGCTCGCCGGCGAGCGCGGCGAGGTCGACCGAGGCCGCCGCGCCGAGCGGCGCGCCGGATTCCGCGAGCGCGATCTGCAGCAGCGTCGCGAGTGTGCGCTGCAGGTGATCGACCTCGCGCAGCGCCGACTCGACGGACTCGTGTACGGTGGGCTCGAGCGGCGGCGCGCGCAACAGCAGCGCATCCATGCGGGTGCGCAGGCGGTGCAGCGGCGCACGCAGATCGTGCGCGGCGCTGTCGAACGTGGCGCGCAGTGTCCCGGCCTGCTCCTCGAGGCGATCGAGCACGCGGTTCACGGACGTGGCGAGCGCGTCGAACTCGTCGCTCGCCCCGGCGACCGGCAGGCGCCGCCCGGAGTCCCCGGCCATGATTGCCTGGCAGGTCTCGGCGACCTCGCCGACGCGCCGCGCCAGGCGATAGCTGAACCAGAAACCCGCGAGCGCCGCGGCCAACGTCGACAGCCCGATGCCCCACAGGGTCGCGAGGCGGAACTTGTCGGCGAAGCGCCGACCCTGGGAGATGTCGGTGCCGACGAGCAGCAGGTCTCCGCCCGGGAGGGTGCGTACCGCGGCGCGTACCGGGTGCACCGCGCGTCGCCCGGGCTCGATGGTCGCGATCTCGAACTCCGGCCAGCGCTCCCCCGGCATGCCCTCGAAGGGCCAGTCGGTGACGTTGCCCGCGATGCGCTCGTAGTTCGCATCGGCGAGCATGTAGACGGCGCCGATGCGTCCCCAGCTGTCGATGCGCAGATTGATCTCGTCGGTCACCCCGGGCACGCCACTGCGCGCGAACTTCTCCTCGAGGCTGCGCAGTTCGGTATCGATGATGAGGTCGACCTCGTCGGTGATGAGGCTCTCGGTGAGCAGGTAGGCGCTGCCGAGCGTCACGCCGACCGCGAGCGTGACGAGTAGCGTGTAGCCGACCGAGAGCCGAAAGGCCGTGGTGTTGAACAGGTTGAGGCGCACGAGCGGGCTAGCCGTCGCTGCGCAGCACGTAGCCGGTGCCGCGCACGGTATGGATCAGCGGGTGATCGCTGCCCCGGTCGATCGCCTGGCGCAAGCGGCTGATGTGCACGTCGATGAGATTGCTCTGCGGATCGAAGTGCAGATCCCAGACGCCCTCGAGCAGCATGGTGCGCGTAACGACCTGCCCCGCGCGGCGCATCAGGTATTCCAGGAGCTTCAGCTCGCGAACCGTGAGATCGAGCTCTCGGCCGGCGCGCGTCACGCGCCGGGCGAGCAGGTCGAACTCCAGGTCCTCGACCTTCAGCCGCGTCGTGTGCGCACTGCCGGAGTGGCGCCGCAGCAGCGCCTCGATGCGCGCGAGCAGCTCGGCGAGCGCGAACGGCTTGGTGAGATAGTCATCACCGCCCGCCTTCAGGCCGCGCACCCGATCATCGACCCCACCGAGGGCCGAGAGCACGAGCACCGGCGTGGCGACTCCCTTGGCGCGCAGCGTCGCGATGACCGCCAGTCCGTCCAGGTGCGGCAGCATGCGGTCGGTGATGATGACGTCGAAGGCGCCGGCGAGTGCCTGGGCGAGCCCGGCGCGCCCGTCGGTGGCGTGCTCCACGCTGAAGCCGCTCTCGCGCAGGCCCTTGACGAGAAAGCGCGCCGCCTCGGTGTCGTCCTCTATGAGCAGTGCGTGCACGGGGCGACAGAGTAGGAGCCGCCGCCGGCGACGCGCAAGCGCTGGCGCGGGGGCCTCTAGGAGGGATTGCTCGGCGTACGCTCCGCGCTTTGCAGGCGCGCGATCAGGGCGCTAAGGAAGACGCGATTGAAACGCAGCTGGCAGGCAGCAGACACCTGCTCGAGCAGCGTCGAGCTGACCTTGAGGACCGTCACCGCATTCGCGGCACGGATGGTGGCGGTACGCTTGGCTCCGGGCAGGTAGCTCGCCTCGCCGAAGCAGTCGCCGGTGTCCAGGGCACCGATGCGGGTGCCGTGTCGCTCGACCGCGCAGCCTCCGGTCACGAGGATGTAGAAGCGATCGTCCATCTCGCCTTCCTTGACGATCTCCTCGCCGGCTGCGTAGGCCTGCCAGTTGCTGGCGCGCAGCACTTCCCAGATCTCCGCGTGCGAGAACTCGTGGAAGAACTTCAGACGCCGTAGCACCCCGAACTGCTCCTGGCGATCGATGCGCGAGTTCTCCTCGCGCAAGCGCTGGTGCACGCGCGTGAGCTCGGCGGCGAAGTCCAGCCCGCTCTTGCAGCGCTTCTCCGGATCCTTCTGCATCGCCAGCGCCACTACCGTCTCGAGCTCTTCGGGCACGTCCTTGCGCAGGGTGTGGATGGGGGGCGGGGTCGCGTACACGATCTGGTGCAGTAGCTTCTGCAGGTTGCCGGCGCGAAACGGGCGCGCGCCCGTGAGCAGCTCGTACATCACGGCGCCGAGGGAGTACAGATCCGAGCGGTTGGTCAGCTCGAAGCTCTGCACCTGCTCGGGCGACATGTACGAGGGGCTCCCGGCGATGCCCTCGATGCGCGAGATATCCGAGTCCGACACCAGGGCGATGCCGAAATCGATGATGCGCACGTCGCTGTCCTGCGTGAGCATGATGTTCGAGGGTTTGATGTCGCGGTGGATGACGCCGCGCGAGTGTGCGTAGTTCAGCGCCTTGGCGCACTTGAACACAATCTCGACGGTGTCGTCGATGCGCAGCAGATTATCGGGACGGCAGTAGGCGGCGAGCGTGCGCGCGCCGTGCACGTGCTCGGTGACGATGTAGCAGTGGCCGCTCTCTTCGCCGGCGTCGTAGATCGGCAGGATGTGCGGGTGTTGCAGCATCCCGACCAGGTGCGCTTCGGAGAGGAACATCTTGCGGGCGATGCGCGCGCGCTCCTCGTCGCCGCCGGTGTCCATGTTGTAGACCTTAATGGCAACATCGCGGCCGTAGTACGCGTCGTGTGACAGGTACACGACCCCGGTACTGCCGCGGCCCACTTCGCGTATGACGACGTACTTGCCGATCTTGTCCGGCATGCGTACCGCGGGCCGCGCGGGCGGAACGGATTTTGAGGCCGGTAGTGTCATGGCGCGACGTAAGACGAAACGGCGCGTCAGGATACGGTCTGCCCCGGGCGCTCTACTGTGATGTAACCCTCACGGGTCGGCCGGCACGGCGGCCACACGCGCGGCACATGCGCGTGCGGCATTTAGGCGAAGTGCTGATACCCGGAATGCGAGAACTCCATCACAGTACCGGCGCGCAGCACGCGAGCGCCGCGCGTCTCGCTGAGCACGCCGATGCGCCGGTAATTCCAGCGTTCCGCGGGCAGCTCGGCGCCCAGTCGCGCGAGCCGTGCCGGCGGCACCGCGAAGCACAGCTCGTAGTCATCCCCGCCGCTGAGTGCGAGCAGGCGCGCGCGCTCCTCCCCGAGCGTCAGGCTCAGCGCCTCGGACACCGGCAGCTCCTCCAACGTCACGTCCACGCCGAGACCGCTCGCGTGCGCGAGCTTGCCCGCGTCCCCGAGCAGACCGTCGGAGACGTCGATGCAGGCGCTGGCGAAGCCGCACAGCCGCTCGCCGAGCGCGACGCGCGGCGTCGGCAGCAGGAAGCGCTCGCGCAGATAGGAGCGCGCCTCGGCCGGCGCCGCGAGGCGCCCCTCCTCGAGCGCAAGCCCCGCGGCGGCGTCGCCGG
The DNA here is from genome assembly GCA_036270915.1 of Steroidobacteraceae bacterium. Lineage (GTDB taxonomy): Bacteria > Pseudomonadota > Gammaproteobacteria > Steroidobacterales > Steroidobacteraceae > 13-2-20CM-66-19. The sequence goes on along the minus strand of DATBBQ010000072.1, from coordinate 22,872 downwards.
GGGTGCCGGAGACGAACAGCACGTCCCCCGCGGTTGCACCGCTCCTCGTGAGCGCGCTGCCGGACGCGACCGCGCCGAGCAGCTGCAGCGTGACGGTGAGCGGGCCGCGCGTCGTGTCCCCGCCGACGAGCGCCACGCGGTGCTCGCGCGCCAGAGCGCCGAGGCCGGCGGCGAACTCGGACAGCCAGGGTTCTTCCGCAGTCGGGAGGGTGAGCGCGAGCAGCGCCCAGCGCGGACGCGCCCCCATGGCGGCGAGGTCGCTGAGGTTGACCGCGAGCGCGCGATGGCCCACCGAGGCTGGCGGGCAGTTGCGCGGAAAGTGCACGCCCTCGACCAGGGTGTCGGTCGTGGCCACGAGGTCACTCCCCTGCCCGAGCGTGAGGAGTGCCGCATCGTCGCCGATGCCGAGGGTGACGTCGCCGCGCTGCGCCCCGCAGGCGCGGAAGAAGCGCTCGATCAGGGCACTCTCGCTGAGCGCCACGGGCTAGTGCTCGTCGGGCCGCAGCTCGCGCGCGGCGCGATCCAGTACGGCGTTGACGAACTTGTGGCCGTCGGTAGCGCCGAAGCGCTTGGCGAGTCCGACGGCCTCGTTTATGGCGACGCGGTACGGCACCTCCGGCCGCGCGCTGAGCTCGTACAGGCCCATGAGCAGGATGGAGTGCTCGATCGGATCGAGCAGGCGCGGCTCGCGCTCGCCGAGAACAGCGAGGCGTGTGTCGAGCTCCTCGCGCGCGCGCCACACGCCCTCAACGAGGGTGCGAAAATACTCGCGATCGGCCCGCGCCATGTCCTCGGCGTCACCGAACTCCTGAATCAGGTCCTGCCAGGGGCCCGCGTTCAGCTGCCAGCGATAGAGCGCCTGCAGCGCGAGCTTGCGGGCGACGCTGCGCGTGCCGCTGTGGTGCCCGCTCACCGCCCGCGCCTCACAGGCGCGCCATGAGGGCCGCCATCTCCAGCGCGCACTCCATGGCCTCCGCCCCCTTGTTGCCCGCGCCGGTGGCGGCGCGCTGCAGCGCCTGTTCGAGCGTCTCCACCGTGAGCACGCCGAAGGCGACCGGCACTCCGGTCTCGAGGCTCGCCTGCTGCAGGCCGCGGGCGCACTCGCCGGCGACGTACTCGAAGTGCGGCGTGTCGCCGCGGATCACGCAACCAAGGGCGACGATCGCGTCGTAGCGCCCGCTGCCTGCGAGCTTGCGCGCGATCACCGGCAGCTCGAAGGCGCCCGGTACGCGCACCACGAGCAGCGCGTCGGCATCGCCGCCGCGCTCCTGCCACAAGCCTCGCGCCCCCTTGAGCAGGCTCGAGACGATCAGGTCGTTGAAACGGGCCGCGACGATGGCAACGTTACGGTCGCGGGCGCTCACCTCAGCGCCTCCGGACTCCGGGGCGCTCACCCCGCGTCCCCGACGTAACCCTCGACCTCCAGACCGAAGGCGGAGATGCCGTGCATCTGTTTCGGCGCCGAGAGCACCCGCATGCGCGTCACGCCGAGATCCTTGAGGATCTGCGCGCCCACGCCGAAGGTGCGCAGCACGCCCTCGCTCCCCGCGGAAGGTTCGGGCGCCGCCACCGCGGGCGGCGCGACGGCGGCAAACGAGCGCACGGCCTCGGCGAGATCGCGTGCCGACTCCTGCTGGCGCAGGACCACGACGACGCCGCTGCCGGCCTCGACGATGCGCTGCATCGCCGAGCGCAGCGTCCAGGTGCGCGTGCTTCCCTGCACGCCGAGCAGGTCGCGCAGCGTGTCGGCGAGGTGCACGCGCACGAGCGGCACCTGCGGTCCGTCGAGGCGCCCGTGCGCTAGTGCCACGTGCACCTCCAGACTCACGCAATCCTGGAAGGCGTACAGGCGAAACTCGCCGAGGTCGGTCTGCACGCTGTGCTCGGAGAGCCGTTCGACCGAGCGCTCGGTGCGCAGGCGATGGCGGATGAGATCGGCGATGGTGCCGATCTTCAGCTGATGGCGCTGCGCGAACTCCTGCAGTTGCGGCAGGCGCGCCATCGTGCCGTCCTCGTTCATGACCTCACACAGGACACCCGAGCGCTTCAGGCCCGCCAGGCGGCACAGGTCCACGGCCGCCTCGGTGTGACCGGCGCGCACCAGCACCCCGCCACGCCGAGCGCGCAGGGGAAAGATGTGGCCGGGACGCGCGAAGTCACCGGGCTTGGAGTCCGGGTCAGCGAGGGCGCGGATGGTCGCGGCGCGATCGCCCGAGGACACGCCGGTGGTCGTGCCGGAGCGCAGGTCAACCGAGACCGTGAAGGCCGTGCGGTGCGACTCGCTGTTGAGGGGCACCATCTGCGGCAACTCGAGCCGCGCCAGCTGCTCCTCCTCCATCGGCACGCAGATGATGCCGCTCGTGTGACGGATCATGAAGGCGACCGCCTCGGGTGTCGCGTGCTCGGCCGCCATGATGAGGTCGCCTTCGTTCTCGCGATCCTCATCGTCCATGATGATGACCATGCGTCCGGCGCGAAGCTCGGCGAGCAGCTCGCCCACGGGGCTCAGCGAAGAGCCCGCGTGTGGCTTGGGCGGGGACTTTCCGGTCAGCGGCAGTACTTTGGACATGGGCGCGGGCGGGTACGTTGGGCCCTGCAGTATACCCGATGGGCACCTCCGCCCCGCGTGGGCGGCTCAGTGCGCGGCGCGCGGCGCACTCTTGGGCAACAGCGGCACCACCGTGTCCTCGAGCGTCTGTTCGGTGATCGCCTTGCTCGCCAGCAGGCGCGCCCGCACCGAGCCCTGTGCGTCGATGACGAAGGTCATCGGCACGGCGAGCGGCGGTCCGAAGCCGTTCGTCTTGGCGGAGGCTGCGAGCGCCGCCGGGTAGCTGAGCTTCTGCATGACCGAGGCGACCGCCGCGCGGTCGTGGGCGTCATCGACCGACAGCCCGAGCAGCACCAGACCGTGTTCGTGGTAGCGCTTATAGAAGGAGTCGAGCAGCGGCATCTCGGCCCGGCACGGCGAACACCAGGTGGCCCAGAAGTTCACGAGCACGACCTTACCGTGCTGTGCGGCGAGATCAAACACCGTTCCGTCGAGCTCGGTGACCACGAGCGCCGGCGCGGGCTTACCGATCTCGGCGGACGCGCCCGCGACGCTCGCGCACCACAGCGCCGCGGCGAGGGCGGCACAGGCAGTCGGTAGTGAAGACAAGCGCATGAGACCTCCTGGCTTAGAACTGCACGCTCACCATGAGCTTAAACAAGTTGGTCGCGACCGGCTGATTACCGCTCACAATTGATATAGATTGCATGTGAGATACCGAAGTAAATCCGCGTCTTGCCAGCGTCCACCTCGACCCCGGGGCCAGGAACACACGCGTGTAGCCCGAGTCGAACGGGTGACCTTCGGCGCCACCGTCGTGGCCGTGCCACGCGGCCCCCACCTGCAGCAACGGCGCCACGTGCACCGAGCCGAAGCGCCAGCCGTCGTAGTAGACGCCGAACAGTGCATCGACGTCGGTAGGCGCCGAAGATGAGGTTGGTGCTGCCGCTGCCGATCTGCGTGTCGTCGGCCGATCCCGGGCACAGCTCGAGCGAGAGCCGGCCATGGCCGGCCATGGGCATGAAACCGGCCGGCACGAGTAGGCGCAGCACGAGCAGCGGCAGGAGCGCCGCCAACAGCCGTTCTCGTGGGCGCCGTGGCAGGAAGCGACCGGTCACGCCGCGGAGTGTACCGCGGGGACGGAAATTTCCTGGTCGGCGCGTGTAACGGTCAGGGGGCGGGAACGGCCAGCAGGCGCGCCAGGTAGCGTGCCACCTGGTCCACCTCGAGGTTGACGCGGGCACCAACGATCAAGCGGCCGAGCGTGGTGACGGACTGCGTGTGAGGAATGATGTTGACTCCGAACGTGGCCTGATCGACCGCATTCACCGTAAGGCTCACACCGTCCACCGCCACCGAGCCCTTGGGCGCGAGGAAGCGCGCCAGTGCCGGCGGCACGCCGATCACGAGTCGCTGGGAACGCGCATCGCCACTCACGGCCAGCACCTGGGCGACGCCATCCACGTGTCCGGAGACCAGATGACCGCCCAGCGGATCGCCGGCACGTAGTGAGGGCTCGAGATTCACGGGTGCGCCGGGCCTGAGGTCGCCGAGCGTGGTCAGGGCGAGCGTCTCGCGTGACACGTCGGCCGCGAAGGCGCGGGGTTGCACCTCGGTGGCCGTGAGGCAGCAGCCCTGCACGGAGATGCTGTCGCCGAGTGCCACGCGGCTCATGTCGAGGCGGTCGCAGGCGATCACGAGGCGCAGGTCCCCGCCGCGCGTCTCACAGCGCTCGATGCGGCCGACGTCCTGGACGATGCCTGTGAACAAGCGGGACTCCTAGGTGCGGAGCACAGGCCGCAGGCGCAGGCGCAGGTCCTCGCCCACGGCCTGGCTCTCGAGCACTCGGAACGCGCTCGCGTCCTTGAGCGCCTGGGGCGCGGGGATATCGACCAGCGCGCGGGCCGCCGGTCCGAGAAGCTTGGGCGCCACGTACAAAAGCAGCTCATCCGCGAGCTGCCGCTGCAACAGCTCCCCGGCCAAGGTCGGGCCGGCCTCCACCAGCACTTCGTTCATCTCCAGCTCGCCGAGCCGATCCAGTACCGTCGGCAAGTCCAGTCTGCCGTCGCTCGCCGGGAGAGACTCCACGCGCGCGCCCCGGGCGCTGAGGGTCGCGGCACGCGCCTCGTCGAGCGAAGTGAGCGCGGTGAGGATGAGCACCTCGCCACCGACGGTGAAGAGACGCGCGCCCGCGGGCGTGCGCAGCCTGGCATCGAGGACCACGCGCAGGGGCTGTCGCGAAGGTGCGGCAGCGGTGCCGTCGGGCACCCGCACGTCGAGGCGCGGATCGTCGGCCAGCACCGTGCCCGCTCCGGTGAGCACCGCGGAACTGCGCGCGCGCCAGCGCTGCACGTCGGCGCGCGCCGCCTCGCCGCTGATCCAGCGACTCTCGCCGTCGGCGAGCGCGGTGCGCCCGTCGAGGCTCATCGCAAGCTTGATGCGCACGAACGGGCGCCCGGTACGCATGCGCTTGATGAACCCGGCGTTGAGCTCGAGGGCCTGCGCCTCGAGCAGCCCCGACTCCACCGCGATGCCGGCCGCGCGCAGTGCCTCGGCACCCCGGCCGTTCACCTGCGGATTGGGGTCGGCGATGGCGTACACGACACGCGTCACCCGCGCCGCGGTCAACGCGAGGGAGCACGGTGCGGTGCGCCCCTGATGGCTGCAGGGCTCGAGCGTCACGTACACCGTGGCGCCCGTCGCGGCGTTGCCGGCGGCGCGCAGCGCGGCGACCTCCGCGTGTGCCTCGCCGGCACGCTCGTGCCAGCCCTCGCCGACGATGCGTTCGCCGCGGGCAATCACGCAGCCGACGCGCGGGTTGGGATCCGTGGTCTCAAGGCCCCGCTCGGCGAGCGCGAGCGCGCGTTGCATGGCGGTGCGGTCAAATTCGGAAAACATAAGGTGTGCCCCGGACTACTTGCCGCCCGAGCCCGGCTTCTCGGGTGCGCCCGCCTCATCCCCGGGCAGCAGCGGCAGTTGCTCGCGGTCGGCCACCCGGGCGCGGGCGCGCTTGTGAGTGCGCGCGGCCGGCGGGCCCGCCGCGCGCGCGCTGCGCAGGCGCTGGATCTCCTCGTGAAACGCCTCGACGTCCTCGAACTGCCGGTACACGGAGGCAAAGCGGACGTAGGCGACCTCGTCGAGATGCCGCAGCTCCTCCATCACCAGCTCACCGATGGCACGCGAGGACACTTCACGGTCAGCGAGTGCGCGCACCTTGTGCACGATGCGACTGACGGCCTCGTCGATCTGCTCACGGGGCACGGGACGCTTCTCGAGTGCCTTGGCCATTCCGGAGCGCAGCTTGCCCTCATCGAAGGTCTCGCGGGCGCGATCGCCCTTGATGACGAGCGGCATGAGCAGTTCCGCCGTCTCAAAGGTCGTGAAGCGCTCGCCACACTTCAGGCATTCCCGACGCCGGCGGATCTGGCGCCCCTCGCCCGCGAGCCGCGAGTCGTTGACCTTGGTCTCCTCGTGGCCGCAGAAGGGGCAATGCATGCGGCGCCGGCGCCCCCGCGCCTACGGCCCGTAGACCGGGAAGCGGCGGCAGAGCTCCAAGACCTGGGGCCGCACTTGCTCGATCACCGCCGTGGCGCCCTCCGCATCGAGCACCTGTGCGATGAAGTCCGCTACCTGCTCGACCTCCGCCTGCTTGAACCCCCGGGTCGTCGACGCCGGAGTACCGATGCGCAGGCCGCTGGTCACCATCGGCGGGCGGGGATCATTGGGCACGGCGTTCTTGTTGACGGTGATATTGGCGCGCCCGAGGGCGGCGTCCGCTTCCTTGCCGGTGATGTTGCGGTCGGCAAGGCTCATGAGAAAGAGGTGGTTGTCCGTACCGCCGGAGACGATCTGGTAACCGCGCTGGGCGAGGCGCGCCGCCATGGCACGCGCGTTGACGAGCACCTGGCGCTGATAATCACGGAAATCGGGCTGCAGGGCTTCGAGCAGCGCCACCGCCTTGGCAGCGATGACGTGCATCAGCGGGCCGCCCTGCGTACCGGGAAACACCAGTGAGTTCAGGCGCTTGGTGATCTCGTCGTTCTCGCGCGCGAGAATCAGTCCGCCGCGCGGGCCGCGCAGCGTCTTGTGGGTCGTGGTCGTCACCACGTCCGCGTGCGCGATGGGGCTCGGATAGATGCCGGCAGCCACGAGCCCGGCCACGTGTGCCATGTCGACGACAAAATAGGCGCCGACTGATTTGGCGATCACCGCGAAACGCGCCCAGTCGACGACGCGCGAGTAGGCGGAGAAGCCGGCGATGATCATCTTCGGGCGATGTTCCTCGGCGAGGCGCTGCACCTGCTCGTAGTCGATCTCGCCGGTGTCGGGACGGATGCCGTACTGCGCCGCGCGGAAGAACTTGCCGGAAAAATTGACCTTCGCGCCGTGCGTGAGGTGTCCGCCATGATCGAGGCTCATGCCGAGGATCGGATCGCCGGGCTGCACCAGCGCGAAGTACGCGGCCGCATTGGCCTGCGAGCCCGAATGCGGCTGCACGTTCGCGTACGCGGCGCCGAAGAGCTTCTTGGCGCGATCGATCGCCAGCTGCTCGGCGACGTCGACGTACTCGCAGCCACCGTAGTAGCGCTTGCCCGGATAGCCCTCGGCGTACTTGTTCGTCAGCACCGAGCCCTGCGCCTCGAGCACCCGCGGGCTCGCGTAGTTCTCCGAGGCGATGAGCTCGACGTGCTCCTCCTGGCGGCGGCGTTCGCCGCTCAAGGCGCGGGCGAGCTCGGGGTCGAAGCCCTCGACGGTCATGGTCGTGCGGAACATGCGCGGCGCAGCCTTCAGTGATGCGAGAACTACGGGGCGCGAATTGTACCGGAACGATGGGGTCGAAGTGGCCGTCCGCGGCCGCCGGAAAGCGCGAAGCCCCCGGCACTTGCCCGCAGGCGGCGCCGGCGTGCCGTCCCGCGACTACATGAGGTTTTCGATCACCGCGGTCCAGGCCTGCGCGAGATTGGTGCGGTTGTAGCCGCCGCCCCCCAGGGCGAGCACGCGGCCGTGCCCGCAGCGTTCGGCGAGCGCCGCCAACTCACGGGCGGCCCGCCCGTGCACCTGAGCGGAGAAGCGCAGGTGGGTGATGGGATCGCCCTCGAGACTGTCGGCACCGCACTGCAGGATGATGAACTCTGGGTCGAACTTCGCCACGTGCGCGGTTACGGCCGGCCAGACACGCGCGAACACCCGGTCATCGCTCCCCGGCGGCAGCGGCAGATTGAGTTTCGTGCCGCACGCGGCGCCACGGCCGGTCTCTTCGGCCGTGCCGGTGCCGGGGTACAGGTAGCGGCCGTCCTCGTGCAGGTCGGCGACCACGACGGTCGCGTCGTCCTCGAAGGCATAGAACACGCCGTCGCCGTGGTGCGCATCGATGTCGACGTACGCCACACGCTTCAGGCCCGCGCGCTTGAGCAGCTCGATGGCGACACCACAGTCGTTGAAGACACAGAAGCCGGCGGCGTGGTCGCGCGCCGCGTGGTGCAGACCGGCGATGGGCACGAAGGCGCGCCGGCACTGTCCGCGCATGATCGCCTCCATCGCGCTCAGCGTCGCGCCCACGACGCCCGCAGCCGCCTCGTACATGCCGCGGAACACCGGCGTGTCGCCGGCATCGAGAAAGCCGCTGCCGCTGGCCGAGCGTTCGCGCACGAATTGCAGATACTGCTCGCTGTGAAAGGATCGCAGCTCCTCGTCGGTGGCGGTGCGCGGCTCGAGCACGCGCACACGCCGGTCGAGGCCGCGCGCGGCGAACTCGCGCACGAACGCCGCGTGGCGATCCGGGCCGAAGGGGTGCCCGTCCCCAAAGCCGTAGCGAGCGAGGCGCTCGCTTACCACCACCGCCACGCTGTTCATGGCTCTCGTGCTGCTTTCCGAGGGGGCACCGCTGCCGAGGCGCGAAGCCTAACACAGCGTCCCGCTCGGCTGTCGTGCGCCGGGATCGCTATCGGTGCGGGGCTCGGGCGATAATCCGCTCGCAGCGCCTGCGATTTACTTACACGAGTGAACGTTCCAGCAAATGCCCCAGTACATCTACACCATGAACCGTGTCTCCAAGGTCGTCCCGCCCAAGCGGGTGATCTTGAAGGACATCAGCCTGTCCTTTTTTCCCGGCGCCAAGATCGGCGTGCTTGGTCTTAACGGCTCGGGCAAGTCCTCGCTGCTAAAGATCATGGCCGGACTCGATGCCGGCTTCGACGGGGAGGCGCGGCCGCAGGGCGGCATCCGCATCGGCTTCCTGCCGCAGGAGCCGCAGCTCGATGCCAGCCAGGACGTACGCACCACCGTCATGGCCGGCCTCGGCGATACCTTCCGCCAGCTGCAGGAGTTCAATCAGATCAGCGAGAAGTTCGCCGAGCCCATGGACGACGAGCAGATGAACGCGCTGCTGGCCCGTCAGGCACAGCTGCAGGACGCCATCGACGCGGCCGGCGGCTGGGAGCTGGAACGCAAGCTCGAGATCGCCGCGGACGCGCTGCGCCTGCCGCCGTGGGAGGCGAAGATCGCCACCCTCTCCGGCGGCGAGAAGCGCCGCGTGGCGCTGTGCCGGCTGCTGCTGTCGGCGCCGGACATGCTGCTGCTCGATGAGCCCACGAATCACCTGGACGCGGAGTCGATCGCCTGGCTCGAGCGCTACCTCGAGGAGTACCCGAGCACGGTAATCGCGGTCACCCACGACCGCTACTTCCTCGACAACGTCGCCGAGTGGATCCTCGAGCTCGATCGTGGCTACGGGATTCCCTGGCATGGCAATTACTCTTCTTGGCTCGAGCAGAAGGAGCAGCGCCTGGCGCTCGAGGAGCGCGAGCGCGAGGCACTGCGCAAGACGCTCACACACGAGCTCGAGTGGGTGCGTCAGAACCCCAAGGCGCGCCAGGCGAAAAGCAAGGCTCGCCTGCAGCGCTACGAGGAGCTCGCCTCGCGCGAGTTCCAGGAGCGCAACGAAACCAACGAGATCTACATTCCGCCCGGCGAGCGCCTCGGCGACCTGGTGATCGCCGTGGAAGGTCTGCGCAAGGGCTACGGGGAGCGGCTGCTCATCGATAACCTCTCCTTCAACCTGCCGCGTGGCGGCATCGTCGGCATCATCGGCCCGAACGGCGCCGGCAAGACAACCCTGTTCCGCATGCTGACCGGCGCCGAGGACCCCGACGCGGGCCAGGTCCGCATCGGCCCGAGCGTGCGGCTCGGCTACGTCGACCAATCGCGCCAGTCACTCGACGACAAGAAGACGGTCTGGCAGGAGATTTCCGGCGGGCTGGACGTCATCAAGGTAGGCAACTACGAGACGCCCTCGCGCGGTTACGTCGGACGCTTCAACTTCAAGGGTACGCAGCAGCAGCAGCTGATCGGTGACCTCTCCGGTGGCGAGCGCAACCGCGTGCACCTCGCCAAGGTGCTGCGCTCCGGCGGCAACGTGCTGCTGCTCGACGAGCCCACCAACGACCTCGACGTGGAGACGCTGCGCGCGCTGGAGGAGGCGCTCACCAGCTTCCCCGGCTGCGCCGTCGTGATCTCGCACGACCGCTGGTTCCTCGACCGCATCGCCACCCACATCCTCGCCTTCGAGGGTGACTCTCAGGTCGTCTGGTTCGAGGGCAACTACCAGGAGTACACCGAGGACTTCCGACGGCGTAAGGGCGAAGACGCCGCGCAGCCGCACCGGATCAAGTACAAGCCACTCACGCGCTGAAGAACGGGCTCCCGAGACCCTTGGCTGCGCCTACTACAGGAGCCGACGCGAGCGAGCCCAACGAGAGCACGCTGTGGCGCTGGATCGGCCCGCTCGCAGCCCTGCTGATATTCGCGGCGGTGGCGTTCATCCTGCATCGGCAGCTCAGCCACCTGCACATCAAAGACGTCTTCCGGCACCTGCACAACATCCCGCGGCGCCAGGTGGGCGCGGCCCTCGCGTTCACCGCGCTGAGCTACTGGCTGCTCTCGACCTACGAGGTGCTCGCCCTGCGCTACCTGCAGCGCCCCATCCCCTACACGCGCATCGTCTTCACCTCGTTCATCGCCTACGCCTTCGGCCACACGCTCGGCTTCGCGGTGTTCACGGGAGCCGCGATCCGCTTCCGCCTCTATGTCACCGCCGGCGTCAGCGCCGTGGATGTCGCGACCGTCACCGCCTTCTGCAGCCTGTCGCTCGGCATCGGCCTCGCGACGATTTCGGGACTTTCGCTGCTCTTGTCTCCCTCGCACGCCTCGAGCGTGCTGCATCTGCATCACAACTGGTCGCTGCTGGTGGGCGCGCTGCTGCTGTGCGTGGTCCTCGCCTATGCGCTCTGGGCGTGTTGCGCCCGCGGCTCGCTCGAGATCCGTGGCTGGGCGCTGCGCGCGCCGGGCCCGTTCATCGGGCTGACGCAGATCGCGCTCTCGGTGTTGGACCTGTCGCTCTCGAGCGCGGTGCTCTGGTCGCTGCTGCCCGCGGGGGCGCACGTGCCGTTCGTCACCTTCCTCGGCGTATACGCGGCGGCGGTCATCGCCGGGATCATCAGTCACGTGCCCGGTGGCGTCGGCGTATTCGAGGCGGTGATCCTGTTCACCGTGCCGACGGTGCCGGCGGATGCACTGCTCGGCTCGCTGCTCGCCTATCGCGCCGTCTACTACCTCGTGCCCCTCGTGTTCGCGACTCTGCTCTTCGCTGCGAAGGAGCTCACCGCACAGCGCCAGCGCTTCGCGCGCGCCCAGGAGCTCGCGAGCCTGTACATTGCGCCGGTGGTGCCGCAGATCGCCGGCGCCCTCACCTTTCTCGCCGGGGCACTGCTGCTGTTCTCGGGCGCGACACCCGCGATCGACGAGCGGCTCATCTTCCTCGACAGCGTCGTGCCGCTCGCGGTGCTCGAGCTTTCACACCTGGCCGGCAGCGTCATCGGGCTCGGGTTGCTCGTCCTGGCGCGCGCGCTCTTCCGCCGCGTCCAGACCGCCTACCACATCTCGGTCTGGCTGCTCCTCGCCGGTATCTTCGCGTCGCTCCTGAAGGGCCTCGACTTCGAGGAGGCGCTGCTGCTCGCCTTGGTGCTCGGCGTGCTGATGCTCGGGCGCCGCGCCTTCTACCGTCCCACCGCCATCGTCTCGGAGCGCTTCACCCCGGTGTGGGTCGCGAGCATCGCCGGCGTCGTCGCCATGGCGGTCTGGATCGGCATCGTGTCCTATCGCCACCTGGGCTATTCGGACGAGCTGTGGTGGACCTTCGCACTCGATGGCAACGCCCCGCGCATGCTGCGTGCCTCGCTCGCGGTGATCGTGCTCGGCACCGGATATGTACTCTGGAACATGTTGCGTCCGGCGCAGCCCGAGCCGGCGGTGGCGGGGCCCGAGGAGCTCGCCCGCGCGCGCCCGCTGATCGCCGGTGCCAACCTGACGCTGGCTAACGCCGCCCTCACCGGCGACAAGCGGCTGTTGTTCAGCGACGCGAATGACGCCTTCGTCATGTACCAGATCGCCGGTCACAGCTGGATCGCGCTCGGCGATCCGGTCGGCTCGCAGTCCGGGGCCGAGGAACTGGTGTGGCGCCTGCGCGAGATCTCCGACCATCACGGCGGCCAGACGGTCTTCTACCAGGTGTGTGGCGACAAGCTGGCGCTGTATGTCGACCTCGGGCTCGCGGCGCTCAAGATCGGCGAGGAGGCGCGCGTGCCGCTGGCCGAGTTCTCCCTCGAGGGAGGCGCGCGCGCCGACCTGCGCCAGGAGCACCGCCGCGCGCAGCGCGACGGCGCCAGCTTCGAGGTGCTACAGCCGGAGAACCTCGAGCCCCTGATGCCGGTGCTCCAGGAGATCTCCGACGGCTGGCTCGCGAGCAAGTCGACAGGTGAGAAGCGCTTCTCGGTCGGCGCCTTCTCGCCGCAGTACCTGCGGCAGTTTCCGCTCGCGCTGGTGCGCTCGCAGGGCGAGCCCGCGGCCTTCGCCAACCTGTGGACGACCGACACCAAGGCCGAGCTCTCGGTCGACCTCATGCGCTTTGCTCCGGACGCCCCGCGCAGCGCGATGGACTACCTGTTCATCGAGCTCATGCTCTGGGGACGTCAGGCGGGGTATCGCTGGTTCAACCTCGGAATGGCACCCCTTTCGGGCCTGGAAGCGCACCCACTCGCTCCGGCCTGGCATCGGGTCGGTAACTTCGTTTTCCGTCACGGCGAGCACTTCTATAACTTCGAGGGACTGCGCCGGTACAAGGCAAAGTTCGCGCCGACGTGGGAGCCGCGCTACCTGGTGGCGCGCGGCGGGATCGCGCTGCCGCGGGTGCTCGTGGACGTGTCGGTGCTGATCGCCGGGGGTATGAAGGAGCTGTTCGCACGATGAGCAAGACAGTCGCCGTCCGTGCGCCGGCCGTGCACGCCACGCTGCTCGCCGCACTCGGTTGCCTCGCTGGGTTCACCTGCGCACGCGCCGCACCGCTGCCGGCCGCGGCTAAGAGTACGCACCCCGCGCACACCGCGCCCACGCCCCGCGACAACGCCTACGCCGCGCACCTGCCTGCCGGCCGCTTCGGCACCGTGACGGTCTACATCCCCGAGGGCAGGCCGAGGAGCGTCGCCATCTTCGTCTCCGGCGACGGCGGCTGGGAGCTCGGCGTGATCAACATGGCGCACACGCTCATGACTACCGGTGCCGTCGTGATCGGCGTCGACGTCCGCCAGTACCTCGCGAGCCTCGGCAAGGTCGCCGCGCGCCCGGGCTCCCCGTGCCAGATGATCGCCGCGGACTTCGAGGCCCTGAGCCACCAGGTGCAGAAGGAGATCGGCATGAGCGAGTACCTGGTGCCGGTGCTCGTCGGCTACTCCTCCGGGGCGACGGTCGTCTACGCGACGCTCGTGCAGTCGCCACCCGGAACCTTCCTGGGCGCCATCAGCCTGGGCTTCTGTCCCGATCAGGACTTTGCCGGCGCGCAGCTGTGTCCGGGCGCAGGCCTGCAGTACTCCCCCAACGCGCAGCACGAGCTGGTGTTTGCACCCGCCGCGACGCTCAGGCAGCCGTGGGTGGCGCTGCAGGGCCAGAAGGACGAGGTGTGCAGCGCGCACACCGCGGAGGAGTTCGCGACACGGGTCGCCAACGGTCAGATCGTGCGACTGCCGCTGGTCGGCCACGGCTTCTCGGTGGAACGTAACTGGATGCCTCAGTTCCAGGAAGCGTATGCCCGCCTCGCGGCGCCCTTGGTGACGCAGGCGCAGCGCACTCCGGACATCGGCGACCTGCCCGTGCAGGAGGTCCACGCGGACGGCACCTCGAGCGAGTTCGCGCTGCTGCTCACCGGTGACGGGGGCTGGGCGGGCCTGGATCAGGAGCTCGCGACACGACTCGCCGCGAATGGCGTGCCGACGGTGGGGCTGAATTCGCTCAAGTACTTCTGGGCCGAGCGCACGCCCGAGGAAACCGCGCGCGACGTGACGCGTCTGCTGCGCCACTATCTTGCCGCGTGGAACAAGCAGCGCGTGCTGCTCGTCGGCTACTCCTTCGGCGCCGACGTGCTGCCGTTCGTCGTCAACCGCCTGCCCGCGGACCTGCGCGCGCGCGTCGCGAGCGTGAGTCTCCTCGGCATCGACTCCAACGCCTCGTTCGAAGTGAAGATCGCCGACTGGGTGGGGGGTGACAACGCCGGGCCGGCGACACGCCCAGAACTCGCCCAGATTACCCACTTGCCGGTGCTGTGCATCTACGGTCGCGGCGAGCACGACTCGATCTGCCCGCAGCTCTCAGCGGGCTCGGTCACGCGCGAGGAGATCGGTACGGGGCACCACTTCGGCGGCGAGTACGCGACTCTCGCCGAGCGCATCCTCGCCTTTGCCCGCGCCAGCCACCCTGTGACATAACGTAGTCCGCAGCCGCCGGCGGCGCGGCCGGTCTGCCGCGCGGCTCGCCCTGCGGTACCATGGGTACGGCCGGCAGACACAACAACTTAAGTCATCGGCCCGACGGCATGTCCCTGTACATAGATTCTGCGAGCCGCCTACACCACGACCAGGAAAAGAACCTGGTCGTGACCTGTCCGCATTGCCAGGCCGTGGCGCACGTGACGGCGAGTGCCGTGCCGCGCTTCGAGGACCTGCAGCTGTACCGTCCGCAGCAGGTCGGTCTGGTGTATCTGTGCGATGCCTGCCACGCGCCGATCTTCCTGCGCTTCACCGTGCGAGTTTACGGCGCCGCGCGTATCGAGCTGTCGCCGCAGTTCACCGAGGTGGAGCGGGCGCGCGAGAAGTTCAGCTTCGCCTACGTGCCCGAGGACATCGAGGTGCTGTTCCGGGAGGCTCTCACCTGCTTCTCGAATGGAGCCTTCAACGCGTTCGCCTCGATGTGCCGCCGCGCGGCGCACGCAATGTTCGCCGACCTGGGCGAGGCCGGGAAGCTGCGCCTGTTCGATGAGCTCAACGCCGTGCGTGACCTTGCCAGCATCGCCCCGGAGATCTTCACCAAGATGAAGAACGTGCTCTTCGGCGCCGAGCTCGATGCGCGCGCCGCCATGCCACTGCTCGACGGCTACGAGGCGGGGATCATGCTGGAAGTGGTCAAGGACCTGATCTACGAGGCCTACGTGCGCAAGGGCAAGCTGCAGCAGGCCATCATGGTGCGACGCTTCTTCCTCGACGAGACCGGCAACAACGTCACGCCCTTCGTCTCCGCCAGCTGACGATCAGCCGAGCCAGCGGCGCGCGTTGCGAAACAGCCGTGTCCAGCCGCTGTACTCGCCGGCACCGCGCGGCCGCCACGAGTTCTGCAGGTAGCGAAACGAGCGCTCGGGATGGGGCATGGTGATGGTCACGCGGCCGTCGGCGTTGGCGAGTGCGGCGATGCCGAAGGGCGTGCCGCTCGGATTGGCCGGATAGGTGCTCGCCACGCTGCGATCATTGTTGACGTAGCGCAGAGCGACCAGCCCGCTCTGCGCGCACTGCTGCGCGGCCGCGGCGCTGGCGAACTCGGCGCGCCCCTCCCCGTGCGCCACGGCGATCGGCAGCACCGAGCCCGCCATGCCCGTGAACAGCACCGACGGTGAGTCGCGCACTTCCACGAGCGAGAAGCGTGCCTCGTACTGCTCGCTGCGATTGCGCACGAAGCGCGGCCAGTGCACCGTGCCCGGGATGAGCGTCTTGAGCGCGGCGAACATCTGGCAGCCGTTGCAGATGCCCAAGGAAAACGTGTCGCCGCGGGCGAAGAAGCGCGCGAACTCCTCCCGCACTGCCTCGTGGAACAGGATCGACTTCGCCCAGCCTTCCCCGGCGCCCAGCACGTCGCCGTAGGAAAAGCCGCCACAGGCCACCAGCCCCTTAAATTCGCCGAGCGAACGGCGGCCGCTCAGTAGGTCGGTCATGTGCACGTCGTGCGCGCTGAAACCCGCCACGTCGAACACGGCCGCGGTCTCGACCTGACTGTTGACGCCCTGCTCGCGCAGTATCGCGACCGCCGGCCGCGCGCCACGCGCGATGTAAGGCGCCGCGACGTCCTCCTGTGGGTCGAAGGTGAGCGCGAGCGAGAGTCCCGGGTCCTCTTCCGCCGTCTGCGCGGCGAACTCCTCGTCGGCGCATTGCGGATCATCACGTATGCGGCGCATGTGCCAGGAGGTCTCCGACCAGGCACGGCGCAGCTCCGTCCACGGCACATCGAGCCGCTCTTCGCCCACGCTCGCCTGCACGCGCAGCTCAGTCACCGGGGCGCCGAGATAAAGCGCGGCGTCGCCCAGACCGTGCCGTGTCAGGATCCGGGTGAAGGCGTCCTCGTCGTCGGCGAGAATCTGCAGCACGACACCCGGCTCCTCGCTGAACAGCTGCGCCAGCGCGGCACCGCGCGCGGCCGGCAAGGCGATATCGAGCCCGCAATGCCCGGCGAAGGCCATCTCCAGCAGCGTCACGATGAGCCCGCCGTCGGAGCGGTCGTGATAGGCGCGCGGTATGCCGGCTGCCCGCAGGTCGCGCAGCGCGGCGGCGAGTCGCGTGAGACGCCCCGCGTCATCCAGGTCCGGCGGTTCGTCGCCGAGCTCGCCGTACACCTGCGCGAGCGCCGAGCCGCCCAGGCGGTTACGGTGTCCGGCCAGGTCGATCAGCCACAGGGACGTCGGGCGCGCATCGAGCTGCAGCGCGGGAGTCAGCGTGCCGCGCACGTCGCGCACCGGCGCGAACGCCGACACGATCAGCGACACCGGCGCCACGACGCTCTTCTCGACCCCGCTCTCCGTCCAGCTGGTCTTCATCGAGAGCGAGTCCTTGCCCACGGGAATGGCGATGCCGAGCGCCGGGCACAATTCCTTGGCGACCGCGCGCACCGTCTCGTAGAGGGCCGCGTCCTCGCCGGGCTCGCCGCAGGCGGCCATCCAGTTGGCCGAAAGACGGACGTCCGAGAGCGCGGCCACGTCGGCCGCGAGGATGTTGGCGATCGCCTCGGCCACCGCTAGCCGTCCCGAGGCGGGCGCATCGAGCAACGCCACCGGGGTGCGTTCGCCCATCGCCATCGCTTCCCCGCTCACGCCCTGATAGTCGGCGAGCGTCACGGCTACGTCGCTCACCGGCACCTGCCACGGCCCGACGAGCTGGTCACGGCTGATCAGTCCGCCGACGGTGCGATCACCGATCGTGATCAGGAAGGTCTTGTCCGCCACCGTGGGCAGACGCAGCACGCGATAGAGGGCCTCTTCCGGGTTGAGATCGGCGATGGCAAAAGGCCGGCGCTCGACGGCGCGGCTGCGTGCCTCGCGTCGCATGCGCGGCGGTTTGCCGAGCAGCACGTCGAGTGGCATGTCGACTGGTTGGTCAGCGAACAGCGGGTCGCGCACCACGAGCTGTCCGGAGGCGTCGATCTCACCGATCACCGCGAACGGACAGCGCTCGCGCTCGGCGATGGCCGCGAAGCCCTGCAGCTCGCCCGCCTCGATGACCAGCACGTAGCGCTCCTGCGCCTCGTTGCACCACAACTCGAGTGGCGACATGCCGCTCTCGGCGCTGGGAATCGCGCGCAGGTCGATGCGCGCGCCGCGGCGGCTGTGCGCCACGGCCTCGGGAACCGCGTTGGAGAGGCCGCCCGCGCCGACGTCGTGGATGAGCACGATCGGGTTTCGTTCGCCGAGCGCCCAGCAGCGATCGATGACCTCCTGCGCACGGCGCTGGATCTCCGGATTGCCGCGCTGCACGGAGGCAAAATCCAGTTCCGCGCTCGAGCTGCCGCTGCCGAGTGAGGAGGCGGCCCCGCCGCCCAGGCCGATGAGCATCGCCGGTCCGCCGAGCACGACCAACTGCGCCCCGACCGGCACGTCAGCCTTCTCCACGTCCGGGCGCCGCACGTTACCCAGGCCACCCGCGATCATGATCGGCTTGTGGTAGCCGCGCACCCGGTGCTCTGGATCACCGGGCGCCTGCTGCTCGAAGCTGCGAAAGTAGCCGCAGATCGCCGGGCGGCCGAACTCGTTGTTGAAGGCAGCCGCACCGATCGGTCCGTCGATCATGATTTCGAGCGCCGAGGCGATACGCCCCGGGCCGTCGAACTCCCGCTCCCACGGATGCACGAAGCCCGGGATGCGCAGGTTCGATACCGAAAAGCCGGTGAGGCCTGCCTTGGGCTTGGCGCCGCGCCCGGTAGCGCCTTCGTCGCGAATCTCACCGCCCGAGCCGGTCGCGGCGCCCGGAAACGGCGAGATCGCCGTCGGGTGGTTATGCGTCTCGACTTTCATGAGGACGTCGATCGGCTCGCCGTGTGCGCGGTAGATATCCGTCGTCGGATCGGGGAAGTAGCGCGCCCCGGGGTTGCCCTCGATGACGGCGGCGTTGTCACGGTACGCCGACAGCACGCCACGCGGGCTCGCCGCGTGGGTGTGCCGGATCATCGCGAACAGCGACTCCTCTTGCGCCGTGCCATCGATCACCCAGCTCGCGTTGAAGATCTTGTGGCGGCAGTGCTCGGAGTTGGCCTGCGCAAACATCATGAGCTCGACGTCCGTGGGATCGCGGCCCAGACGGCGGAAGCTCTCGAGCAGGTACTCCATCTCATCCGCCGACAGGGCCAGGCCGAGCGTACGGTCCGCCGCCGCCAGGGCGGAGCGTCCCGCCGCGAGCGAGACGTGCGCGAGCGGCTGCGGCCGGGGGTGCTCGAACAGCTGCTGCACCTCCGCTTCCGCGAGCAGCGCCATTTCGGTCATGCGGTCAAAGAGCACCGGCACGAGCGGGGCGAGGTGCGCGTTCGCGAGCGCATGCCCGGTGTGCACCTGATACTCGATCCCGCGCTCCAGGCGCCGCACGGCGGTGAGTCCGCACACGTGCGCGATGTCCGTCGCCTTGCTCGAC
This sequence comes from Steroidobacteraceae bacterium, assembly GCA_036270915.1. Taxonomy (GTDB): domain Bacteria; phylum Pseudomonadota; class Gammaproteobacteria; order Steroidobacterales; family Steroidobacteraceae; genus 13-2-20CM-66-19. The sequence goes on along the minus strand of DATBBQ010000072.1, from coordinate 4,065 downwards.
CAGGGTGAGATGGTGCCGGTGCGCGGCACCACCAGCACCCGGTGCGCGTCGGCACCGGCGGCGGGCACGCGCTCGATCCGCGGGCCGTAGCTCAGTAGCTGCGTGAGGATCGCGCGCTCGGTCGCGGTGAGCTCACGCTCGAGGTCGGCAAAGTGCACGAAGTGCGCGGTGAGGGACTTCACCGCCGCCTCGATCACCGTGAGCCGTTCGAGGAGCTTGGCAATGCGAAACGCCGACAGCGCCGGCGGCCCGGCCAGCTTGAGCATGCTAGGGCCGCCTCATTTCTTCTCCCCGGGCGGCGTCGAATAGATCGGCATCGGAAACTGCGTGACGTTGCCGCCGCTCTCGAGCGCACTGATCTTGCTCACGCCGTGCTTCTTCACCTCGTCGATGCGCAGGACGGCATGCAGCGGCAGGAAGGTGCGCTTGACGCCTGAGAATTCGCCCTTTACGCGCTCCTCGGACGGATCGAGCACGACCGAGGTACGCTCCCCGAACAGCAGCTCCTCCACTTCGATGAAGCCGAACAGCTCCCCGTGGCTGACCTTGCGGGCGTAGACCTCGTAAACCTTGCCCTGATTCACGAACATAATCCGGAAAATGTGACTGGTTGCCATGGCCTGGCGGGGACTCGCTGCTAGCTTTGACGCTGACATTATATGTCCGGGCGCGGCAGGGACGCTCACGCCGCCCGGGGGACAGCATCTGCAGGCGCAAAGCGGACGGGATAGGGTCTTGAGTCGGGGAACCATGCTTAGACTGCGGGTCGTGAGCGATCAGCGAGCTATGCTCGCCGAGCGCAGCACCACCGTGTTCTCCATCGAGGGCGGCACGATCGGCCGCTCCGCCGACAACGACTGGGTGCTGCCCGACCCGCTGCGCTACCTGTCCGCGCACCACGCGCGTGTGCAGTTCCGAGAGGGCCACTTCTACCTGCAGGACGTCAGCACCAACGGCACCTTCGTCAACGATGACATGGAGCCGCTCGCCAAGCGCGGCTCGAGCGGCTACCGCCTCGCTAACGGTGACGTGTTGCGCATGGGTCAGTACCACATCGTCGCCGCCGTGGAGAGCCGCCGCACCCACCAGGAGCCGCTCGCCGCGGTTCCCACCAACATACAGGCGCTGCGCCCGGTATCGCGCCTGGAGCGCGACATCGGCGCCGCGCTCAATCTCGATGAGCTGCTGCAGCCGGCGATCGAAGTCGACGCGGTTCTGCCGGTCAGCGCCTACGGTCAGTCGGTCGACTCCGGACGCGTGCACGCGCTGGCGCGCGCGCAGATCCCGAGCGCCGCGAATGCGGCGAGCGGGCCGCACGCCGCAATCGGTGTCCCCGACGGCGAGTCGGTATCGCAGCGCATGGCGCGCCTCGCCGAGGCCGTCGCGCGCGACAGCAAGCACAACACGGGCAGCAGCATCGCGCTCGAGGATATCCGCAGCGGTCTGGAGGCCTTCTGCCGCGGCGCGGGCATCGCCGCCGAGAGCCTGCCGCCCGACGCGCAGGGACGTCTGCTGCACCTCGCGGGGCGTCTGTTCCGCGAAGCATTCGTCGGCTTCAAGGACCTCGAGCGCACGCGCCGCGAGACGCGCAATCGCTATCGCATCGAGACGCCGGCGCACGAAGCCGACGACCCGCGCCCGTCACTGTCGGACTCGATGGTCGAGGAGCTGCTGGTGGCTCTGTTGGCGCAGCACGAAGCTCGCCGGCTCGATTCGGTGCAGTGGCTGCGCGAGACGTTTGGGGAGGCGAAGCTGCACGAGTACGCCGTCGCCCAGGCAACGCGTGCCGCCTTTGTGGAATTCCTGGACCGACTCGATCCGGCGGAACTCGAGGCGCGCTTCGAGCGCGCCGCGCGCCGCGGCAAGGCACGCACCGCGGACAAGGCGCAGTACTGGGAACTGTTCACCACGTTCTACCGCAATCTCATCGAGATGCCTGCCGATCACCTGCCGCACACCTTCGTCGAGGCGTTCGCGGGGGCGTACCGCGAGGCGCTGAAGAAGCCGGCCGGCTAGCGAGAAGGCCGCTGCGAGCCGCGCTCGCTGCGGCCGGGCTCGCGCGGAGAAGGAGATTCAGGAGAGCAGCCATTCAGTGGCGGAGAGGGTGGGATTCGAACCCACGTGCCGGTTTTACCCGACCATCCGATTTCGAGTCGGCGCCGTTATGACCGCTTCGGTACCTCTCCGGGTCCGCGGTGTTTTTGCGGGGCTGCTATTCTAGCGGAAAGCCCGTACGGGAAGGGAGGTTCGTGCGCGCCCTCAGACTCGCCGCTGCTCTGAGCCTGCTGAGCCTTCTCGGCGGCTGCGCTCGCCACGAAGCCGCACCCGACGTGCTCGCCGAAATCCGTGCGCGCGGCGAGCTGCGCGTCGTGACGCTCAATCTGCCGACCTGCTACTACCTCGGTGCGCAGGGCACCGAGGGTCTCGAGTATGAGTTGGCGAGCGCCTACGCCGAGCACCTCGGCGTGCGGCTCAACATGTACCCGCTCGCCAACGAAGGCGAGCTGCAGGCCGAACTTGCGGCGGGCCGCGCGGACATCGCCGCCGCCTCGCTGAGCAGCTCGCCGGACTGGGCGCGGGCCGCGGACGCGGCCGAGCCGTACACGCTCATCCCGCAGCTCGTGGTCTACCAGCACGACGGGGTGCGACCGCGCGACACGCTGCAGCTCGAGTCGGCGACGCTCGCGGTGCGAGCCGGCACTCCGCAGGAGCGGATCCTGCAACGCCTCAAGAACACCGTCGCTCCGACGCTACGCTGGGAGGAGACCGCACCGACCTCTGCCGACCCGGTGGAGGACGTCGACTCGGGGGCGGCGCAGTACGCCATCACCGACGAGCGCGAGTTCTCCTTTGCGCACCACCTGTATCCGAACGTGCTGGTTGGCTTTGCGCTGCCCGAACAGCGTCCGGTCGCCTGGATGGTGCGAAAAAACGCTCCGCAGCTGCTCGCGAGCGTGAACGCGTTCTTCGCGCAGCTCGCCGCGAGCGGTCGTCTGCCGCAGCTGGTGCAGGAGTCCTCGGGGGATACGCGCCGCTTTGAATACGAGGAGTCGCGCGAGTTCCGGGGAAACGTCAGCGACCGCCTGCCGCACTTCCGGCCCATGTTCGAGGAGGCGGCGGCGCAGTCCGGCATCGACTGGCGACTGCTGGCGGCGGTCGGCTACCAGGAATCCAAGTGGGATCCCAAGGCGGCCTCGGGCGACGGCGCGGTGGGCGTCATGATGCTGACCGCGGATACGGCGCAGGCGATGGGCATCAAGGATCGCACCGATCCGCAGCAGAGCATAAGCGCCGGCGCGCGCTATCTCGGCGAGGTGCGCGCCAAGGTGCCTGACCGCATCCCTGAACCCGACCGCACCTGGCTGACCATCGCGGCCTACAACGTCGGGTTCGGACACCTCGAGGACGCGCGCATCCTCGCGCAGTCGCACGGGAAGAATCCGGACTCGTGGACCGACGTGCGCTCGCAACTGCCCCTGCTGGCGCAGGAGCGCTGGTTCGACCGCACGAAGCGCGGCTATGCGCGCGGCTGGGAGCCGGTGCAGTTCGTCGATCGCATCCAGCGCTATCTGCGGCTGCTCGAGTGGCAGCCCGGCGAATCGGGCGCCGGTGCCCTCACCCAGACGGGCGGTGCGCCCGGCGCGTCCACGGAAGAGACGCCCCCGGTGACCAGCGCGGCCGCACCCGCGACGAACAGCCCGCACGCGAAGTAGCCGGCGCGGCGGGCCTTCTCAGGCGCGGCGCTCGGCGAAGAACGCCTGCAAGAGCTGCCCGCACTCGTCCATGAGCACCCCGCCGAAGACGTCCACCCGGTGATTAAGCCCCGGCAGCGAGAAGACGTTTATCAGGCTGCCGGCCCCGCCGGCGCGCGGATCCCAGCAACCGAACACCAGCCGCCGAACGCGCGCATGCACGATCGCAGCGGCGCACATCACGCACGGCTCCAGCGTCACGTAGAGCGTCGTGTCGGTGAGGCGGTAACTTTCGAGCCGGGCGCCGCCCGCTCGCAGTGCCTGGATCTCGGCGTGCGCACTCGGGTCATGAGTGGCGATCGGCCGATTGGCG
>DATBBQ010000071.1:0-19229 GCA_036270915.1 Steroidobacteraceae bacterium | reverse complement strand
CGCCCACGCTCGTGCTGTATCTCGGGCGGGTGATGGAAGAGGGCGCGACGGCAGAGCTCTTCGCGCATCCGCGCCATCCCTACACCCGTGAGCTCCTCGCCGCGATCCCGGCCGCGGATGCCGCCACCCTGCGCGAGCGCTGGCAGCGCACACGGGCGGGCGAGGCTCCCTCGGCGCTCTCGCCCCCCTCGGGCTGCGTCTACCGCACGCGCTGCGCCTTTGCGCAGCCGCGCTGCGCCGCTTCGGTTCCCGAGCTCGCGCCGGTGAGTGCCGGACACCGGGTCGCCTGTCACCGTTGGGCGGAGCTGCCCTAGCGTCCCTCCTGCCGCGCCTCACGGTTCGCGCGGCGCGCTGCCGGGCGCGCGCGGGCAGCTGCTATTCTTGGTCCATGAGTGAGAGCAGCATCCGCCCGAGCGAGGGCCTGAAGCACGTGCGCTACGAGATTCGCGGCCGCCTCGCGCGGCGCGCGCACGAGCTCGAGCGGCAGGGCTACGAGATCATCTCCCTCAACATCGGCAATCCGCGCGCGTTCGGGCTGCGCACGCCCGAGACCATGCGGCTCGCCATGATCGAGAACCTCGCAGAGGCGGAAGGGTACTGCCACCAGAAGGGGATCTTCCCGGCGCGCGAGGCGGTGGTGATGCAGCAGCAGGCGCGCGGGGTGAGCGGGGTGAGCGCCGAGGAGGTGTTCATCGGCAACGGCGTGAGCGAGCTCATCGACCTGACACTGCGGGCGCTGCTCAACGAGGGCGACGAGGTTCTGGTGCCGAGCCCGGACTACCCGCTGTGGACCGCCGCGGTGATCCTGAACCGCGGCCGCGCCGTGCACTACCCGTGCCGCCCGCAGAACGGCTTCGTCCCGGACCCGGAGGAGCTCGCGCGCCTCGTCACGCCGCGTACCCGCGCGCTCGTCATCATCAATCCCAACAACCCGACCGGCGCGGTCTATCCGCGCGACGTACTCGCCGCGCTCGCGCAGCTCGCCGAGCGGCACGGCCTGGTCGTCTTCAGCGACGAGATCTACGACCAGATGACCTACGGTGAGGCGCAGTTCGTGCCGATGGCGACGCTGGTGCACGGCACGCTGTGCGCGACGCTCTCCGGGCTCTCCAAGGTGTACCGCGCCTGCGGCTATCGCGTCGGCTGGGCGGTCTTCTCCGGGCGCACGCACACCGCCGCCGACTACCTCCAGGCACTCGAGCTGCTGAGCTCGCTGCGCCTGTGCAGCAACGTCATGGCGCAGTGGGCGGTGCAGACCGCGCTCGGCGGCCACCAGAGCATCCGCGAGCTCGTCGCCCCCGGGGGGCGGCTCTACGAGTCGCGCGCGGCGCTCCTCGCGGCGACGGCGCGCAGCCCCTACCTGCGGCTCAGTCCGCCCGGCGGGGCCATGTACGCCTTCGTGGGAGTCGACGAGGCGGCGCTGCCCGGCTTCGACGACCAGCAGTTCGCGCTCGACCTGCTCGAGCAGAAGCACGTGCTGGTCGCCCCCGGCGTGAGCTTCAACGTCCCGTACCGCAATCACTTCCGCGTCACTAGCCTCCCCGACGCCGCCACGCTCCACGAGGTGTTCGCGCGGATCGAGGAGCTCCTCGCCGGCTATGCGGAGCAGGCACCGGCGTCGGCGCCCCGGGCCAGCGTGCTCAGCGGCCGCTTCAAGTGATGCAGTCGAAAGATCTCCTAAAGCACGGTTTTGCTTAGGCTTCCAACCGATCTCAGCGAGCACCTCCGGCACGGCGGGACGCTGATCGTGCCCACGAGGCAGCGCGCCCACGCGCTGCGGCTCGCGGACGCGGCCGCGCACCTCGCCGGGGGCGAGCGCGTCTGGGCGAGCGCGGACGTGCTGCCGTACGCCGCCTGGCTGCATCGCGAGTCCGAGCGGCGCGCGGCCGAGGACCCGTCCGGGTGGCCGCGGCTCCTCGGCGCCGCGGAGGAGTGGTACCTGTGGCGCGAGTGTGCCGCGCAGGTCGCGCACGATCTCGCCCTGCTGGATGCCGGGGCGCTCGCGGACGGGTTCGCGAAGGCGAGCGAGCTCGCCGCCGAGTACGCCATCTCCCCCGCCGCGGGGCCTGCGCAGAGCGAGGCGGAGCTCTACGTGCGCGCGCGCCGCGCCTTCGAGGTGAGGCTGGGCGAGCTGAACGCGGCGAGTGTGACCGCGCTGGGATTGCGCCTCGTGCCGTCCGCGTCGGCCCCGCCGCCGCTGGCCTGTGGGTTCGAGAGTCCCTCCCCGCGGCTGCGCGCGCTCACGCGCGTCGCGCCCCCGCCGCGGCCGGTGTGCGAGGCGCACAAGCAGCGCCCCGGCGATGCCGAGGAGGAGCTGTACGCGATCGCCGGCTGGTGCCGCGCCCGCCTCGCGGCGCACGCCGACGCGCGACTCCTCGTCATCGTGCCGGGAGAGGAAGGCGCGCGCGAGCGCCTCGCCGCCCTCATCCGCCAGGCCCTCGTGCCCGAGAGCGTGCGCGACCTCAACGCCGGCGCCGCCGCGGTCGCGATCGAAGGCGGCGCGCCGCTGGCGCGGCTGCCGCTGCCCGCACACGCGCTCGCGACGCTCGGCCTGCTCGCCGGCCGCGAGGCGGACTTCGAGGAGGTGGCGCGCTGGCTCCTCGCGCCTTACTGGGCGCAGCCCGACCCCGCCGCGCGCGGCAAGCTCGCGCTCTTCCTGCGTCAGCGCGCGCTCGCGCGGCTCGACCTGCGCGGCTTCTCGGGCGCCCTGCAGCTCGTGCCGCACGTCCTGCAGGGCGTCGCGCGCGAGTTCGACGCCTCGCTGCGGCGCGCGGCGTCCGCGCTCGGGGAGGGCGCCACGTCGCCGCGCCTGTGGGCCGAGCGCTGCCGCGAGGCGCTCGCGCGCCTCGGGTGGCCGGGAGCAGCGCTCGACGGGGCCAGCCGACAGACACTCCTGCGCTGGCACGAGCTGCTCGAGGAGTTCGGGCAGCTCACCGCGAGCGTGCCGAGCCTGCCGCGCGCGCGGGCCCTCGAGCTCCTCGAGGCGCTCGCCACGAGCCGCCTCTACCGCCCGGCGGACGAGGACGTCGCGGTCACCCTGAGCGCCGCGCTCGCCGATCCGGTCGTGTGCTACGACGGGATCTGGGTGGCGGCACTCAGCGCGCAGGTCTTCCCGCAGGCGGTGAGCCCGGATCCCTTCCTGCCGCTCACCGCGCAGCTCGCGGCGAACGTGCCGCAGGCGGCGAGTGCCCTGCGGCGCGGCCAGGCCGAGCGGCTGCTCGCCGCCTGGCGCGCGTCGAGCTCCGAGCTCATCCTTTCGCTGGCGCGCCACGACGGGGACGTCGAGCTCGAGGAGAGCCCGCTCATCGCACCGCTGCCCGTGACACCCCCCGCCGAGCTCGCTCCCTGGCTGCCGGCGCGGCTGCACCGCGCCGGGCTCAGCGAAACCCTCGCCGATACGCGCGGACTTCCGTGGCGCGCCGGGCCGCTCCCCGGGACGCGCACGCTCGTGCTGCAGAACCAGTGCCCGTTCCGCGCCTACGCGGAGCTGCGCCTCGGGGCGATCGCGAGCGAGAGTGCCGACCTCGGCATCGCCGCCGATCAGCGCGGCCTGCTGCTGCACGCCGCCCTCGAGTGGCTGTGGGGCGAGCTCGGGAGCCAGGCGGCGCTCGTCGCGCTCGAGCCGCACGCCCTGCGCGGGCTCATCGCGCGCGCGGTGACCCAGGCGCGTCAGGCGCTGCCGGCGCGCCTGCCGCAGCGGCGGCGCGCGCGCCGCGTGGGCGACCCGCAGCTCGAGCTCGTCGGGGCCGTGCCTGCGGCGCTCGCGCGCGAGTGCGCCCGCGCCGAGCGGCTCATCCTCAGGCTGTGCGAGCTGGAGTGTCAGCGCGCGCCGTTTCGCGTGCAGGCGACCGAGTTCGCCACCGAGCTCACGCTCGCCGGCGCGCGCATGCGCATCCGGCTCGATCGCATCGACGCGCTCGCCGACGGCCGCCGCGTCATCCTCGACTACAAGAGCGGGCGGCGCGCGGGCGCGGACTGGCTCGGCGAGCGCCCGACCCATCCGCAGCTGCTGGGCTATCTGGCCGCCCTCGGTGAGGGCGTGAGCGCGCTCGCCAACGTGCACGTGAACGCCCGCGAGATCGCCTTCGCCGGTATCGCCGAGAGCGACGGGATCCTGCCGAAGGTGAAGGGGCTGCGCCCCGCGGCCGGCGCCGCGCCGGACTGGCCGGCGCAGCAGCTGCGCTGGCGCGCGACGCTCGAGGGACTGATCCGGGAGTTCCTCGCGGGCGCTGCCGCGGTCGACCCGGTGGCGGGCGCGTGCACCTACTGCCACGTCATCGACGTCTGCCGCATCCGCGAGCCCTACGCGCCGGAGGCCGAGAGTGCTCTGCCGGGGGCAGGCGATGACTGACGCACTGCACCGCGCCGATGCGGCGGCGCGCGAGCGCGCGAGCGACCCGCGCGTCTCGGTGATCCTGGAGGCCCCCGCCGGATCGGGCAAGACCGCGGTGCTCACGGAGCGCTACCTGCGGCTCCTGTGCACCGTCGAGGACCCGGGCGAGGTCCTCGCGATCACCTTCACGAGGAAGGCGGCGGCGGAGATGCGCGCGCGCGTGACGCGCGCGCTCGCCGGGGCTCTTCCGGCGCACGACCCCTCGACGCCGCGGCTGCGCGCGCTCGCCCAGGCGGCGCACGCGCACGGCGCCGCGCGCGGCTGGCGCCTCTCCGATGAGCCCGAGGCGCTGCGCATCCAGACGATCGACGCCTTCAACTACGCGCTCGCGACTCAGCTGCCGGTGGCGGCGCGCGCCGGTGGCGCTCTGCGCCTGAGCGAGAGCGCACAGCCACTCTACCGGCGCGCGGCGCGCGCGACGCTCGTCGCCGCGGAAGCCGATGAGCGGCTGGCCGGGGACGTGAACCGCCTGTTCGAGCGGCTCGACAACCACTGGCTGCGCTTCGAGGGCCTGCTGGCGCTCATGCTGCGCCAGCGCGCGCAGTGGCTGCGGCACGTGCTCGAGGCCCCCGGCGAGGACCTGGTGCGCGACGTCAACGCGAGCCTGCGCGCGCTGACGCGCGCACACCTCGCGCGCGCGCTCAACGTGCTGCCGCGCCACCTCGTCGCCGCGGCGCGTGCGCTGCCCGGGGTCGGCGCGCTCGGGGCGGATCCGGCGGACCTGCCCGCCTGGCAGCGCCTCGCGGCCCTCACGCTGCGGCACGACGGGCAGTGGCGCCAGCAGCTGAGCGCGCATCGGCTGAAGGAGCCCGCGTTCGCCGACCCCGCGCGCTGCCGCGACCTCAAGGACCTGATCGAGGCGCTGCGACGCACCGAGGGGGCGCAGGCGCTGCTGCAGGGACTCGCTCGCGCGCCGTCCGCGAGCCTCGGCGCGCCGGACGAGGAGGCGATCGCCTCGCTCGCGCGCGTGCTCGCGCACGCCGCGGCGCAGCTGCAGGCGCAATTCGCACTCGCCGGGGAGGTCGACTACACCTACGTGGCGGGTGCCGCGCGCGCGGCACTGCTCGAGGCGGGCGAGCCGACCGAGCTCGCGCTGCGCACCGGGCTGGCGCTGCGCCACATCCTGGTCGATGAGTTCCAGGACACCTCGCTCGCGCAGGTCGAGCTGCTGCGCATACTCACGGCGACCTGGGAGGCGGGCGACGGCCGCACGCTCTTCCTGGTGGGCGATCCGATGCAGTCCATCTACCGCTTCCGGGACGCGGAAGTGGGCCTGTTTCTCGCCGCGCGCGGCGCCGGCCTCGGCGGCGTGCCGCTCAGCGCGCTGCGCCTCGCGCGCAATTTCCGCGCCTGCGCGGCGCTCGTGCGGTTCACGAACGAGCTCTTCGGCCCGCTGTTTCCCGCCGCCGACGAGGTACGCTCGGGGGCCGTGCGCTACAGCGCGAGTCTCGCGGTGCGCGAGGGGGATACCGAGGCTCGGGTGACCCTGCGGCTCTTTCCGGGGGACGGCCCCGCGGAGGCGCGCGCACTCGCCGCGCGCGTCGCCGAGCTGCGCGGCCACGACGCGGCCGCCCGCATCGCGGTCCTGGTCGCCGCCCACGCGCATGCGACCCCGATCGTAGCCGCCCTCACCGAGCTCGGCATCGGCTCCCTCGGCGTCGATCTGGTGCCGCTCGCCGAGCGCCCCGTGGTGCGCGACCTGGTGCAGCTCGCACGCGCTCTGTACGACCCGGGCGACCGCAATGCATGGCTCGCCGCCCTGCGCGCGCCCTGGTGCGGCGCGACGCTCGCGACGCTCAGCGCGCTCTCGGAGGTCGAGGATCCGCAGCTGCCGCTCGAGGCGCTCGCCGATCCCGCGCGCCTCGCGCGGGTGAGTGACGCCGAGCGCGCGCGCCTCGCGCGGGTGAGGTCGGTACTGCAAGCCGCGCTCGCCGAGCGCGAGCGCTTCCCGGTCGCCGACTGGCTCGAGGCGACCTGGGTGCGCCTCGGGGGGCCTGACGCCTATGCGCGTGAGGCGCTCGAGGACGCGCGCGCGTTCTTCGGCGCGTTCGCGGTGAGCGCCGCCGCGGGGCGCTGGCGCGGACCGGACGACTTCGCGGTGCTGCTCGAGAATCTCTACAGCGCCGCGGCACAGCTGGCGGACGCGAACCCGGTGCAGATCATGACCGTGCACCGCGCCAAGGGGCTCGAGTTCGAGCACGTACTGATCGGCGCGCTGGAGCGTCCGCTCGCCCAGGACGAGCGCTGGCTGCTCAGGCCCGTCGAGCTCACCGGGGAGGCCGGCGAGCCGCAGCTGCTGGTCGCGCCCGCCCCGGTGGTGGGCGAGGAGCCGTCCGCGCTCGATGCCTTCGTGCGCGACCTGCTCAAGGAGCGCAGCGCCCACGAGCGGCTGCGCCTGCTGTACGTCGCGGTCACGCGCGCGCGCGAGACCCTGTGGCTCTCGGGGGCGCCCAAGGCGGACGAGGCGGGGGCCATCCGCCCCGATGCGCGCAGCCTCCTGGCGCGGCTGTGGCCGGTGCTCGGTGAGCGCTTCGAGCGCGTGCCGACGGCGGGAGCCGCGGAGCCGGGAGCGCGCGCCGGTCCCCTGCGCCGCCTCACCCCCGCCTGGCAGCCGCCGGCGCTCGAGCCGGCCGTGCCGCTCGCGCGGCTGCCGCTCGCCGAGGCCTCGCTCGAACCCCCCGAGTTCACCTGGGTCGGCGAGACCGCCCGGCACGTGGGGACGCTCGTGCACGAGTGGCTCGCGCGTCTCGCGCGGGCCGGCGCACCGCCCGACCCCGCGCGCCTCCCCGCCGAGCGCGGGGCGCTCCTCGCGCAGCTCGCGCGCCACGGGGTACCTCCCGCGGAGCGGGCGGCGGCGGCCGATGCCGTGCTGCATGCGCTGAGCGCGACGCTCGAGGACCCGCGCGGCCGCTGGCTTCTCTCGGCGACACACCGCGAGGCGCACGCGGAACTCTCGCTCACCGGAGTGAGCGAAGGCAGTCTGCGCACGCTGCGGATCGACCGCTCCTTCATCGACGAGAGCGGTACGCGCTGGGTGATCGACTTCAAGACCAGCCGCCACGAGGGCGGGGGCGTCGAAGCCTTCCTCGACTCCGAGCTCGAGCGCTACGCGGGGCAGCTGCGCGCCTACGTCTCCCTCGCCCGCGCGCTCGGCCCGGAGCCGGTGCGCGCGGCGCTGTACTTCCCGCTGCTGCGCGCGTTGCGCGAGCTCGCGCTCTAGAAAGTCCCGCTGAGGGAGAACGCCCGCCGGCCGCTGGCATCCGGGGAGCCGAGGAAGCGCAGGTTGTCGAGGAGCTCGGGGGCCGCGCCCTGGCGCGGCGCGACGAGTCCCTGCACCTCGAAACCCCCTTCCGGGGTGAGCCGGATCGTGCCCTCGACCGCGAGCGGGCCCCCGAGGTCCTTCAGCTGCCCGACGGGGGGCTCCCCGCCGGCGAAGGTGACGGAATAGCTGCCGAGCGCGGTCCGGTTGCCGGCCTGGTCGATGAGGTCGTGCGCCTCGAGCGTGCCTTTGAGCTCGCGCAGGGTGCCGCCCTGGAGGCGCGCGAGCGCGAGGTCCAGGTGCGCCTGGCCCCGCAGCGTCGCGGGCAGGGCCGGCAGGAGCTTCGGGTCGAGCGGCAGGTCGGCCTTTACGTCGCGCGCACTCACGCGCCCCCCGAGGCCGAGTTCGACGTCCGCGCTCGCGCTCGCGCCCTCGCGCACCAGCGTCACGTGCGCGGCGAGCTTTCCGGCGAGCAGACGCCACGGGTGCAGATCCCAGGTGAGGTCGCCGACCGGGTTGCGCGCCACGGTGAGCGAGCCGCAGCCACCGTTCCACAGCGTCCCCTCGGTGCTCTGACAGGTGAAGCTGCCGTGCGCGGGCAGCACCCAGCTCACCGGCAGGCGCGCGATCAGGACGAGCGCGAACGCAACGAGCGCGAGCAGCGCGATCCAGACGCCGCGCTTCACTTCAACCCGTATGCAGGACGATGGCGGCGTTCACCTGACCCGGGGCGCCGGCCTTCTCGATGGTCGCCGAGTCGACCACCACCCCGTTCTGCTGCGCGAGGCGGCCGAGCCAGCCGACGAGCGTGTCGAACGGCGCCTTCTCGAGGCGCACGGACAGAGAGTTCTGCCCGCCCGGCTCGCTGCCGGCGAGGGACTTCTCGAGCCCCGACTCGCGCGCCGAGCGGTCGACGATGAGGATGAGCGATTCCCCCGAGGGCGGCGGCACGCTGTTGGCGATCTCCGGCGCCTCGGCCTGCATCACCGCGAGGTCGGCGCGCTTGAGCGCGAGCCGCTGCTTGGCGTGCGCGACGCTGCGATCGAGCGGCAGGATGATGGCGAACACGAGGATGAGGACGAGCGCCACGGCGCCGGCGAGGAGCATGCGCCGCTCGCGCTCGCTGCGCGTCGCGAGGTACTCGGCGAGCCGGTCGAGCGAGGGCAGGGCGATACCGGGGAGTTTCACTCAGCCACCCCCCGCGCGCACCTGGATGCGCCCCTCGTAGCCCTGCGCGGTGTTGTTGCCGCCGATGAGATCGGACTGCCAGCCGTTGTTGCGCAGGGACTGGCTGAGCTGGTCGAGGCGGGCGGCGTCGGGCGCCGTGAGTTTCGTCTCGAGCATCCCGGAATGAAAGTTGAGCGACTGCACGGCCGTGCCCGGGGCCGCCTGGCTCGCCTGGGCGAGCGCCTGCAGCGCCGGCAATAGGCCCGCGGCGCCGGCGCGCGCGGCGACGAGGCGCCCGTCCATGCGGTGGCGCGGATCGGCCGGGATCTGCTCCCCGGGCATCGCGCTCCTGAAGGTGTCGCGGATCGAGAGGTCGACCTGGTGCTCGCGCGCCTTCAGGACGCGCAGCTGCACGACCTTGCCGATCACGTGCAGCCCGACGAGCGCGACGAGCAGTGCCGCGGCGACCCGCCAGGCGCGCAGTCCGGTGCCCCGGTCCTTGCGCGGCGCGTACTGTCCCTGCAGGAGGTTGATCGCGGTGCCGTTCGGCAGCTGCTGCGCGAACAGCGCGAGCGGCCCGCCGGTGAGCAGCTGGATCTTGATGCCGTCGAAGTGCGCGCGCACCGCCTCGACCTGTGCCGAGTGGTGCTGCCACTCGGCCGCTCCGGTGTAGAGGATCAGACCGCGCGCGCCGGTCGCGGTCGACTCCGCGCCCGACTGCGCGATCTCGAGCGCCTGCGCGAGCGCGTCCGCGGGCAGCGTGACCGGCATCGCCCCCGGGGCGCGCACGATGACCGAGTCCTCCTCGAGCAGCGCGACCGCCTGTCCCGGGTTCTCGGGCAACAGGTCGCTGTCGGCGTACACGGCATCGGGCTCGATGCCCGCGCCGCGCAGCTCGCCGAGCCATGCGTCCAGGAGCGCGCGCGAGACCACCGCCACCGGCGTGCGCGTGGAGTCCGGTGCGCGCCGGCCGAGCGCGAAGTGCAGCGAGTCGATGTCCTCGGCGAGGTGTTCTTCCAGCGCGTAGGGCACGAGCTGCGGCAGCTTCGCCCCCGAGCGCGCCGGCACGTCCGGCTCGGCGAGCAGCACGTCCGCCGCCGATACGAGCACGCACACGCGCCGGCCGCCGAGCCGCGGCGCGGCGAGCGTGAGCGGGCCGGCCTGCGGCGGCCCGACCGGTGCGCCGCGCGCGTCCACGATGAGCCACGCGGCGTTCTGGCCGGCGGTGCGCGGCAGGCGCAGCAGGAGCGTCTCAGCCATGTGCGGATAGTGCCATCGTTAGAGGGTGGCTAAAGGACTCGCGTCACTGTTTTTCCGGGGTTGCGCGCATCAGTCGGGCGTAAAGCTGCGCTGGATGGGCCGCACCATCTGCGTGGCATCCTGGTAAAGAAGACTGTACTGGTTGAATTCCGTACTGCCAATAGTGATGAAGCTCTTCAGGCGGAAGTAGTGCGAGGTCTGCCCGAACTTGCTGCGCAGGCCGCCCTGGGTGCCGGGCTGCTGCTGATTGGCGAGCGGGGAGGGCTGCGCCGTGGGCGTCGTGCCGGCGCCGCTCCATTGCTGCGCGGTGAACTGAACCTGGAAGACGTCGATGGTCGGGAAGCAGCCGCTGGTGTTCTGGCGCGTCTTGGCGAGCTCGTCGTCGGCAAACTCGGTCTTGCCCTCCGGCAGGTAGGCGTTGAGAACTTCCGCCGACGCGGTGCACAGGTTGACCACCGTCCCGGTCGGCGGCAGCGCGGTGACGTAGGGCGCGAGCTTCAGGTACCGATCGCGTCCGAAGCCCGGCAGCGCGAGCAGCTCGCTCGCGCTCGTGATGTAGCGGTTCGCCGTGCGGTACGGCGGGTCCTGGCCCATGTAGACGCTGTCCTCCGCGCCGTCGGGGTTCTGCGGGCTCAGGTCGTAGTCGATCCAGTCGACGATGTAGCCGGTCCACTTCGGCTCGAGTCCGACGACCTCCAGGAGCTTGGTGAAGGCCGCCATCTGCACGGCGTCGCCGGTGCCGTTCGCCGTGACCAGGCTGTTCAGATTGAAGCGGCCCTGCAGGTCCTCGAGCGAGGCCTCGAGCATCACGCCCGGAACGACCTCGAGCGGCCCGTAGGGCTTGTCCCATCCCTGGCCGATGTAGAGCTGCTTGGCATCCTGCTGCACGATCTGCCGCAGGCCGAAGGCCGCGATCGCCTCGGCTCCCTGGTGGATCAGCACCGCCTGATCGAAGGCGTAGGTCGCCGTGCCGCGCCGTGCGGTCATCGCGTTCTCGTAGGCGACCGCCGCGGCGATCACCGTCCCGAGCGCGACGATGAGGATCGCGACGAGCAGCGCCACGCCGCGCTGCTTCGCGGGCGCAGGACACGAGGCGCGCCGCGCGCTCATCCGGCGATCTCGATGATGCGCACGATCTTGCCCCAGTCCTCGGTGTCGAGGGTGATCTCGACCGCGAGCGGGCGCTGGCGCAACCCCTGCTCCTCGGAGTTGCAGGTCGGACAAGAGGACGCCGGCCACTGCACCTGCCACTGACGGTTCATGTCCAGGTAGCGGATCGTCACGGACTTCACGTGCTCGAGCAGGTCGCGCTTCTCGGTCGGGCTGTTGAGCGTCGGGTCGAGCACGTTCCAGTGCTCGCGCCGGAGCGTGTTCTTCTCGAGGGAGTAGGCGACCCGCTGCTCACCCGTGCGCTGCACCCCCGCCGGATTCGCCCACCCCAGCCGGGTGAGCGCCACGATGGGGGTGCCGCCGGGCGCGTTGCCGAGGAGCGCCGGCTGCGCGGGCTCGTCCCCGACCGGCTGGCGCACCGGGCGCGGGGTCACCTGCAGGAAGTCCTGCTCGAGCAGGCGCACGGCGGTCTGCAGGTTGAGGATCCGCGCCTGCTGCTCTTTGAGCGTCTCGTGGCTGTTGAGTGCCTGGCGGATGGCCCCGTACCCCATCGCGAAGATGATCGCGGCGATGAACAGCGCGACCATGAGCTCGATCAGCGTGAAGCCGCCGCTGCGGGTCTTCATGGCTGGGTCGCCGGGTTGGTGCCCGGTCCGGGCGGGTTGGCGGGCGGCGTCGCCGGCGGGGTGGGTTGCAGACCCGTTCCGGTACCCGGTGTCAGGGGCTGACCGTTCGGACCGACCGGCGCGGCCGCGCCGGTGGGGTTCTGGTTCTGCGGGCCGCCGACCGGGAACGGTGACTGCGTCCCCCAGTCGGGCTGAAAGCCGTTGGGGATGCCGACCGCGGCGCCGTAGAGGCCGGACACGGTCGTGTACCAGCCTCTGTCATCGCCCGCCTTGGAGTCCTTCGGGCGCACGCTCACGTCGATGCGCACGATCCCCTGCACGTCGGTGGTCACCACTTCCTGACGGTAGTGCCAGGAGGCGCCCGCGTAGTCGACGTCACCGTCGCTGTTGCCGGTCGAGGGCTGCTGCCCGGAGGTGCGGATGGTGGCGATGCGGTTGAGCGCCACCCACTGCGCGAAGGTCTTGTCGCGCAGGTACGAGACCGTGCTGGCCGAGGAGGACAGCGCTCCCATGACCGCCGCCATGCCGATCGCGACGATCGCGAGCGCGACCAGCACCTCGATCAGCGTGAAGCCGCGCGCGCGCCTCATCGCCGCTTCACCTCGAGCATCGGCTTCTCGATGACCACGCCCTTGTCGTCCTGGGTGAGGGTGATGCTGCGCAGGCCCGCATCCCGCTGCAGCGTCGCGGCGAAGCTCGTGAGATCGCCGTCGGAGTAGATCATCACCTGCGGGGTCTTGTCCTTGGAGTCCTTGGTGCGGCTGAAGGTCACCGGACGCGACTCGACGCTGAGCGCGAAGGTGAGGCCGTAGGGGAGCTTGCGCGCCGCGAGCGCGTCGTCCTCGAACACTCCGCGCCACTCGGCACGGCGGTTGTCATAGGTGAGAAACTCGTAGCCGTCGTCGGAGAACATGACGCCGAACTCGCGCGTCTGCAGCTCCGCCTGCTCGCGTGCGTAGGTGAAGAGCGCGACCAGCCGGTCGCTCTCCTTCTCCAGCTCCTGGTCGCGGCCGCTGGTGCTCAGGGAGAGCACGATCGCGGCGCTCAGGATCCCGATGATGGCGACCACCACCAGGATCTCGACCAGCGTGAAGCCGGCCACGGGCGCGCGCGCCCGCGGCGGCCGGCGCCTAATCGCCGATATTCCAGTTGCCGATGTCGGCATCGACGCCCTCGCCACCGGGCTGGCCGTCCGCGCCGAGGCTGTAGAGGTCATAGTCCCTGCCGTGCGTGCCGGGGATCACGTACTGGTACTCGTTCCCCCAGGGGTCCTTGGTCAGGCGGTCCAGATAGCCGCCGGCCTTCCAGTGCTTGATGGTCGGATCGGTCGGCTGCGTGACGAGCGCACCCAGTCCCTGCTCGCTCGTCGGGAATCTGGAATTGTCGAGCCGGTACATGGTGAGCGCGGTCTCGAGGCTCTGGATGTCCTGCTTGGCCTTCGCGACCTTCGCGTCGTCGACGCGCTTGATGACGCCCGGCACGATGACCGCCGCCATGAGGCCGATGATGATCACCACCACCATGATCTCGATCAGGGTGAACCCGCGGGCGAACCCGCGGTGACGGTGTCTGCTAACCTCGCGTCGAGTGTCGCTCATGCGCTGTCCGTGGGCGGCGGGGCCGCGTTGAGGGCCGTGAAAAAAGGTCCGGAATCATAACAAATAGGGGTCCTCGGGCCTGTGAAGCGCGTGCACGCCATAATGCAGTCTCTCAATTGCGACGGCCGCCTGGGACTGGCGCTCCTCGCCGCCTGCGCGCTGCTCCTCCTGCCGGTGCTCGCCGGGGAGGGCGGTCGCCTCGCGCTGCGCTACGACCGCGCGGCGCTCGCGTCCGGGCAGCTGTGGCGGCTCGTCACGGGACACCTCGTGCACCTCGGCCCGCGCCACGCGCTGCTCAACGTCCTCGGGCTCATTCTCATGTGGGCGCTCTTCGCCCGCGACTACGCCCCGCGCCAGTGGCTCGCGATCCTGCTCGCCTCCGTCGCGGCGATCGACGCGGGGCTGTGGCTGTGGGATTCGACCGTCACCTGGTACGTCGGTTCCTCGGGGGTGCTGCACGGCGTGATGGCCGCCGGCACGCTCGCGCATCTCAGGCGCCGCGAAGGCGACGGCTGGCTGCTGGCGGCCTTCCTGGGCGGCAAGCTCCTCTACGAACACCTCGCGGGCGCGCTGCCCTTCTCGGGCAGCTCCGCGGTGGTCGTCGACGCGCATCTCTACGGGGTCCTGGGGGGCGGCGCGGCCGCCGCGGTGTTTAAGCCGCGCGCGCCGTCGTGATAGGTTTCCGGTCGGGCCGCAAACGGGAGGAGCGATGGCCTTTGCGTTCGTGTTTCCGGGCCAGGGTTCACAGTCGCTCGGCATGCAGTCCGGGCTCGCCGCCGAGCACCCCGCGGTCGCCGCCACCTACCGCGAGGCCTCGGACGCGCTCGGCTACGACCTCGCGGAGCTCGTAGAGCAGGGGCCCGAGGAGGCGCTGAACGCCACCGAGCGCACCCAGCCGGCGATGCTGACGGCCGGCGTCGCCGCCTTTCGCGTCTGGCGCACGCGCGGCGGCGCAGCTCCGGCGGTGGTCTCCGGACACAGCCTCGGTGAGTTCACCGCGCTGGTCGCCGCGGGGGCGCTCGCCTTCCCGGACGCGGTGCGGCTCGTGCGCTTTCGCGGCCAGGTGATGCAGGAGGCGGTGCCCGCGGGCAGCGGTGCCATGGCGGCGATCCTGGGTCTGGAGGACCAGGACGTGGAGGCGGCCTGCCGCGAGGCGGCCCAGGGCCAGGTCGTTGAGTGCGCCAACTTCAACTCCCCCGGCCAGATCGTGATCGCGGGCGAGGCGGCGGCGGTTGCGCGCGCGCTCGAGCTCGCGAAGGCGAGGGGCGCGAAGCGCGCCGTGCTCCTGCCCGTGAGCGTCCCGTCGCACACCAGTCTCATGAAGGGCGCCGCGGCGCGCCTCAAGGAGCGCCTCGCCGCGACCGAGCTGCAGGCGCCGCAGATCCGCTACCTGAGCGCGGTGGACGCGCTCGCGCACCAGGAGCCGGACGACATCCGCGCGCTCCTGGTGCGCGCGCTCTCAAGTCCGGTGCGCTGGACCGACGCGCTGCGCGCGCTCGCCGCGCTCGACGTCGCCCAGGTGATCGAGTGCGGCCCCGGAAGGGTGCTCACCGGGCTGAACAAGCGCATCGAGAAACGCCCGGGCCTCGAGTACTTCGCGCTCGAGGACACGGCATCGCTCGGCGCGGCGCTCGCCGCCACCGCCTGAAGGAGAACGGCATGCTCGAGAACGAAGTCGCCCTCGTGACCGGCGCCTCACGCGGCATCGGCCACGCCATCGCACTCAGCTTGGGCGGCGCGGGCGCCAAGGTGATCGGCACGGCGACCACCCCGGAAGGGGCGTCGCGGCTCACCGAGGCGCTGAAGTCGCACGGATGCAACGGGCGCGGGGCGGTGCTGGACGCCTCCAGTGCGGCCTCGATCGACGCACTGATGGCTGAGCTCGAGGGGGCGGGCGATGCCCCGACGATCCTCGTCAACAATGCCGCCATCACGCGCGACACGCTGCTCGTGCGCATGAAGCCGGAAGACTGGGACGCCGTGATCGCCACCAACCTGACCGCCGTGTTCCGTCTCTCGAAGGCGTGCGTGCGGCGCATGATGAAGGAGCGGCGCGGACGGATCGTCAACCTGACCTCCGTCGTCGGTGTCACCGGCAACGCCGGGCAGGTCAATTACGCGGCCGCGAAGGCCGGGCTTCTCGGCTTCACCAAGTCACTCGCCAAGGAGCTCGCCTCGCGCGGCATCACGGTGAATGCGGTCGCGCCGGGGTTCATCGACACCGACATGACACGCGCCCTCGCTGCAGAGCAGCGCGAAGCGCTCCTCAAGCAGATCCCGATGGCGCGCCTCGGCACCCCCGAGGACGTGGCGGGCGCGGTGCTCTTCCTCGCCGGCCCGCAGGCCGGCTACATCACGGGGGAGACGCTGCACGTGAACGGCGGCATGTTCATGGCCTGAAGCGGCCTCCGGCGCCGTTGGACCGCCGCCACACTCCTCCCGGCGCGGCGGGAACCCCGAGAGGCAGTTTCGCCAGTAAAAACAATCACTCGCGGGTGTGTCCGCCGAGTGGCAGGGCGGGGGGTGTTCCCCTACAATACCGCGCCCGCTGCCGGCCGCTTGTGGCCGAAGGCGCGGGTGTGCATTCCAAAGCCTACATAAGGACCAACCGCTAATGAGCACCGTCGAGCAGCAGGTCAAGGCCATCGTTGCCGAACAGCTGGGCGTCAAGCAGGAACAGGTCACGAACGACGCCTCGTTCGTCGATGACCTGGGAGCCGATTCACTCGACACGGTCGAGCTGGTGATGGCCCTCGAAGAGGAATTCGAGATCGAGATCCCGGATGAAGACGCCGAGAAGATCACCACCGTCCACCAGGCGATCGACTACATCAACGAGCGTCGCAGCAAGTCCTGACCCTGCGCTGCGAACGCATAGGGATCGCGCGTGAGCAAGCGCCGTGTCGTCGTCACCGGGCTGGGGATCGTCTCCCCGGTCGGCAGCACCGTCCAGTCAGCTTGGGATGCAATCCTGCGTGGAGAGAGCGGCATCGGGCCGGTGACCCGCTTTGACGTGTCCAACTTTCCGGTGCGCTTCGGCGGCTCGGTACGCGACTTCGACGTCGATCAGTACATCGGCGTCAAGGAGGCGCGCCGCATGGATGAGTTCATGCACTACGGCGTCGCCGCCGGCGTGCAGGCCGTCACCGACAGCGGCATCGATTTCACCCAGACCGATCCTGCCATGTGCGGCGCCGTGTGCGGCGCGGGCATCGGCGGGCTGTGGACCATCGAGACCGAGTACACCGAGTACCTGAAGGCGATGAGTCCGCGCAAGATCTCACCCTTCTTCGTGCCGATGACGATCATCAACATGATCGCCGGCCACCTCTCGATCCGCTACGGCCTGAAGGGCCCCAACCTCGGCGTCGTCACCGCCTGCACCACCTCGACGCATGCCATTGGCCTGGGCATGCGCGCCATCCAGTACGGGGACGCGGACGTCATCGTCGCAGGCGGCGGCGAGATGGCCACTACGCGCAGCGGGCTCGGCAGTTTTGGGCAGGCCAAGGCGCTCTCGACGCGCAATGACGCGCCCAAGGAGGCGAGCCGCCCCTGGGACAAGGATCGCGACGGCTTCGTGCTCTCCGACGGCGGCGGCGCCGTACTGCTCGAGGAACTCGAGCACGCCAAGCGCCGCGGCGCGCGCATCTACGCGGAAGCGGTGGGCTTCGGCATGAGCGGGGACGCCTACCACATCACCGCGCCCCCCGAGGACGGCGAGGGCGCGCGGCTCGCCATGGTGAAGTCGCTCAGGGACGCGCGCCTGAATCCCGGCGACGTGCAGTACGTCAACGCGCACGCCACCTCGACGCAGCTCGGCGACAAGGCCGAGACGATCGCCATGAAGCGCGCCTTCGGCGACGCCGCCGGCCGCATGGCGGTGAGCTCGACCAAGTCGATGACCGGGCACCTGCTCGGGGCCGCCGGCGTGGTCGAGGCGATCTTCTCGATCCTCGCCATCCGTGACAACGTCGCCCCGCCTACCATCAACCTGCACAGTCCGGACCCGGAGTGCGACCTGGACTACGTGCCGAACACCGCGCGGCAAATGAAGATCGACGTGGCGCTGTCCAACTCCTTCGGCTTCGGCGGCACCAACGGCACGCTGATCTTCCGGCGCTTCAGCGCCTGATTCCTGCGCGCGCCTGAGCGTGCCCGTGTCGCGCGCTGCCGAAGTCCGCGAACTCAACGTCCCGCCCGCCGTGCTGCGCCGTCTCGCGGCGCGCGCGCCGACGCGCTATCCGTTTCTCCTCGAGAGCGCCGCGCACGGACCGCTCGGGGAGGCGAGCGTGCTGCTCGCCGCGCCGCGCGCGGCGCTGTGGCTGGACGCGGACGCCGTGCTGCACGGTTCCGGGATGACACCGCACGGCGCCGGCTTTCTCTCCGCGCTCGAGGCGTGGTGGCGCGCGGAGGCGCTCGATCCCGCCGCCACCGTCGGCGAGGTGCCCTTCGCCGGCGGCTGGGCGCTCTTCCTCGGCTACGAGCTCGCCCAGGAGATCGAGCCGCACCTGAAGCTCCCGCGCAGCCCGCTGCCCTGGCAGGCGTTCGCGCTGCGCACGCCCGCGGCCCTCGTGCACGACGTGAAGGGCGCGCGGGTGCTCGCGGTCGCAGAGCAGGGATGCACCGGCCTGCTCGCTGAGCTCGAGGCGGACGCGTACCAGGCGGCGCGCCTCGCGCAGCCCCCCGCGCCGCTCCTCATCCGCGCCGTCCACGAAGAGGACCCCGAGGCCTACCTCGCGCGCGTGCGCCGCGCCAAGGACTACGTGCGGGCAGGGGACATCTACCAGGCCAATCTCGCGCGTCCCTGGACCGTGGAGCTCGCGGCCGCGGACGGCGCCGCGGCGGCGCTCTACGAGCGGCTGCGTGCCGCGAACCCCGCGCCCTTTGCCGCGCTCGTGCAGTGGGACGACGTGGCGATCGTCAGCTCATCGCCCGAGCGCCTGGTGCGCATCGCCGGGCGGCGCATCGACACGCGCCCGATCGCCGGCACGCGCCCGCGCCGCGGCCGCCCCGGGGATGACGCGCGCGAGACCGCCGAGCTCGCCGCGCACCCCAAGGAGCGCGCCGAGCACGTGATGCTCATAGACCTCGAGCGCAACGACCTGGGCCGTGTGTGCGAGGCGGGCAGCGTGCGCGTGGATGAGCTCATGAGCATCGAGTCGTACACGCACGTTCACCACATCGTCTCGAACGTGAGCGGCGTGCTGCGCGCCGAGGTCACGCCGGTCGGCGCCTTGCGGGCCGTGTTCCCGGGCGGCACCATCACCGGGTGCCCCAAGTTCCGCTGCATGCAGATCATCGCCGAGCTCGAGGGGAGCGGCCGGGGCGCCTATACCGGCTCGCTCGGCTACCTCGGCCGTGACGGCCGGCTCGACCTCAACATCCTCATCCGCACCATGACCGTGCGCGGGGCGAGCGCGTCCTTCCACGCCGGCGCCGGCATCGTCGCCGACTCCGATCCGCAGCGCGAGCTCGAGGAGACGCGCGCCAAGGCGCGCGGCCTGATCGCAGCCCTCGGGGGCGGCGCGTGAGCCCGCGCGCGGCGGCGGGCCTGCCCGAGGCGGTGCTGGTCGACGGCCGCCCGGGGGCGGAGGTCTCGGCGATCGAGCGCGGCCTGCACTACGGCGACGGCCTCTTCGAGACCATCGCCTGTGTCGGCGGGGAGCCGCGCCTGCTGGCGCTGCACCTTACGCGCCTGCTCGAGGGCTGCCGGCGTCTGGCGCTGCGGCCGCCGGAGACGGCGCAGCTCACCGCCGAGATCGCCTCCCTCGCACGGGGCAACGAGCGTGCGGTGCTCAAGCTCCTCGTGACGC
>DATBBQ010000070.1:0-17914 GCA_036270915.1 Steroidobacteraceae bacterium | reverse complement strand
CTCGACAATCTCGCCGGCAGCGCCGCTCTCATCAGTGTGCGCGGGCGTGCCTCCTACATCCGCCCCTTCGAGCGCGTCGAGAAGCTGCGCCGCGCCGCCAACGAGCAGTTTCGCGTCCATGAGCAGGAGCTCGAGCAGCAGCTGCAGCAGACCGACGAGAAACTCACCGCACTGCAGAGCAAGAGCCCGCAGCAGTCCGGCACGCTCATCGTCACCCCGGAGCAGGAGAAGGAGATCGAGCACTTCCAGACCGAGAAGCTGCGCATCCGCAAGGAGCTGCGCCAGGTGCGTGCCGGTCTCGACGCCGACATCAACCACCTGGGTACGACGCTCAAGATCATCAACATTCTCATCGTGCCGTTCCTGTTCGCGCTCGTCGCGCTCGGTCTCGCGCTGTGGCGGCGCCACCGCCGCCGCGCGCTCAGCCCGGCGGAGGTCATCCCATGAGCGCGCGTCGCGTCGCCTGGCTGCTGGTCGCAGCACTGGTCATCATCGCCTTTGCGATCTGGGTGTCCTCGCTCCGGCACCTGGAGCGCGCCACGCTCGCCGGCGACCTGGTGCTGCCGGGGCTCGAGCCCGCGGTCAACACCGTGACGCAGGTGCAGCTGCACAAGGGCAACGGCACGCAGGCGACGCTCGCCAGGGGCGAGAGCGGCTGGCTGGTGAGCGAGCGCGGCTGGCCGGCCGAGCTCGGCAAGGTGCGCAAACTCCTGCTCGATCTCGGCGCGCTCAACGTCGTGGAGGAAAAGACCCGTCTGCCCGCCAACTACCCGCAGCTGGGCGTCGAGGATGTCAGCGGCCCGAAGGCCGCCGGCACGCTCATCGAGGTGACCTCGCCCGCGCGCACCTGGTCGCTGATCGTCGGCAAGTCCTCCACCGCCAAGGCGGGCTACGTGCGCCGCATGAACGCGCCGCAGAGCTTTCTCGCCGCGCCCCTGCTCAGCCTCGACGCCGATCCGAAGACGTGGCTGGATCATGCGCTCATCGACGTGCGTGCCGAGCGGGTGCGCGAGATCGCCGAGCAGCCCGCGGACGGTGCCGCCTACGCGGTCAGCCGCTCGAAGAAGGAAGATGCGCACTACGAGGTGCGTCCGCTGCCCAAGGGGCGCGAGCTCGCAGGCCCCGGCGCCGCCGACGCGCTCGCGGCGGCCCTGAGCAGCCTGACGCTCGAGGACGTGGCGAAGGCGCCGCAGCCGGCTCCCCCGGCCGCCGCGCACGCGGTGTTCCACACCTTCGACGGGCTCGAGATCGAGCTCGCCGGGCGCAAGGACGGCACGCGCTCGCTCATCACCGTGAGCGCGCGCTCGGACGATGCGCAGACGGGCAAGGAGGCGCAGCAGCTCGGAACGCGCCTCGCGGGCTGGGAGTTCCAGATCCCCGACTACAAGTACGCCGCGCTCTTCACCCCGCTCAACGAGCTGCTCAAGCCCCTGCCGGCGCCGGCCCAGAAGCCCAAGGGCACGAAGCCCGCCAAACCCTAGAGCCGTGCCGCTACGCCGGCACCCGTGACAGCAGGCCGAGCGGTCGCCCCTCGAGATCGTTGAAGTGCGCGAGCCACTCCTCCGTGCCGTCCGCGTGGCGGTGGATGAGGTGCGGCGCGGCGGCGAACTCGACCCCGCGCGCGGCGAGCGCCGCGCAGCTCGCACGGATGTCGGCGACGCGCAGGTAGAGAACCGATTCGCCCGCGAGGGGCTGCTCGCTCAGCATGAGCCGCGTGCCCCCGAGGTCGAAGAAGGCCAGCGTGCCGAAGGTGTAGAGGTGCTTCAGGCCGAGCCGGTCGCGATACCAGCCTTCGGATGCCTTGAGGTCGCGAACCGTGCGCGCGATCTGCGCCAGGGGTCCCAGCACATCATTCGTATCCATCGCCGCTGCCCTCCTCGTCAGTGCGCTCGCCGCCGGCGGCCGGAACCAGGCGCGCAGCGCACGCCGGTCCGGGAGCCCGAGCTTCGCGACGGCGTTTGCCACGTGCGTCTTGACCGCATCGACGCTGATCCCGCGCCGCCGGGCGATCTCGCGGTTCGTCAGGCCGTGCTGGACCGCATGGACCGTGCGCCACTCGGCGGGCGTCAGCACGTCCGCATAGGGGGGTCGGCCTCTGGGGCGAGTGCCGCTCATGGGGTCATCGTAAGGTCACGACGGCCGATTTACGCTCCCCCGCAGAATGCTGCACTGCAACAATGCGCGACTCCTCCCACGGGAACACGGGATGCCCCTCCTCCCCCGGCGGGCGTAGAATTTTTCCTCGCGGACCGCCAACTTACTCTCAGGCGACCGCAGCAAGGAGGACGGGACATGAGCGCCGTATTACTCGCCGTGTTCAGCGACTTGAGGGACGCGGACCGGGTGCGCACGCGGCTCGTCAGTGACGGCTTTCCCACCGACCGGGTGGAGCTCACCGCGCAGGGTGAGCGCGGCCGCGCGGGCGTACAGCCGGGCTCCCCGCATCAGCAGTTCCGCCAGTACTTCCGGACGCTCCTCAGCCAGGAGAGCGAGCGCGTGTTCGCCGAGCTGCTCGCGCAGCGCGTCGAGGAGGGCGCGGCGGTCGCGGTCGCCGTGCATCCGCGCGGCCAGATCGAGACCCGCCGCGCGGCGCAGATCCTCGAGTCCGAGGGCGCCCAGGAGGTCGTCGGGCACGACCTCGAGAACCAGTCGTTCGAGCACGCCGCCTCGAGCAGCGACGGCTACTGGGTGCGCCACTTCGTGCCGGACAACCCGAGCGGCGCGGACTGCATCTACTGCCGATTGTTTCCCGGACACCGTCACTAGCGAAGCGCGCCTGCGCGCACGCGCGGCGCCGCGAGTGCAGTCGCTCCCGGCGCCGCGTTACTTTCTAGGGCTGCTTGTCGTAGGTCATGGTCGTCGTCTGACCGTGCGTGACGTCCTTGTCCGTCAGCTTCAGCGTCTTGCCCGAGGCAGCGAGGTGAATCTCGTCGACCACCTTGCCGTCGCGGTAATCGGTCTCCTGCACCGAGTGATCGTCGATCTTCTTCAGCGTCACCTTCGTGCCGCCCGGATCGCCCGAGACCGGGTACTGCTTGCCGTCGAACTTCGCGTCATAGCTCTGGCCGTTCGCCTTCATGCTGAAGGTGTCGGGCGACATCGCATACACGACGATGCTCAGCGCGTCGTTGGCACCGTTCAGCGCCCCGGGCATCCAGGAGCCCGAGGTCGCGTGCGCGCCGGCCGGAGCCGCGCCCACCCGCTTCTCGGTGAATGACCCGGACGCGGGCGCGCTGCCGGAGTAGTCGGTGAACTTGCCGGTGATGGTGTTGCCGTCGGCGGACACCGTGAAGGCGGTCACCCCCGCGGGCTTGCCGCCGCGCTGCGTGGCGAGCTCGATGGAGGTCGGGCTGACGACGGTCACCTTGATCTCGTCGTAGTACGCGTGCCCGGATACCTTGTGGTAGGCGCCGTCGGCGGGCAGCTTGTCGATCGCCGGTACGCAGGTCGAGCAGCTGTACATTCCGTTCTCGACCACGCGGCTGTCGGGCTTGCCGGTAGTCTTCACCGAATCGGCACGCAGTTTCCAGGTCCCGTCCAGGGCACTGGCGAGCACGACGCTCGGCAGCAGCGCGAGTGCGGTGAGTGCGATGCGCATGAGTTCTCCCCTTGAGCTGTTGGTATGCCCGCGGGAGCGTCCGGTGCAACGGGCGGGGCGGCAGTGTATGCCGCCCTCCGGGTGACACCAACAGTCAAGACGAAGACTCAGTTGGCGCGCGCCTTGAGCACCTCGGCGAGGGAGTCCGCGCCGCCCTCGACGCGCGTCAGGTGCGGCCAGCGCGGGCCGTCGAAGTAGCTGAGCGAGAGCACGCGGTAGAAGTCCCCATTCTCGATGAGCAGCTCGATCGGGTGATGATTCTCGTGCGCGGCGGCGATCGCCGCGTCGAGCACCTCGGCGCTGTACTTGCGGCCGTTCACGGCCATCAGCTTCATGCCGGGACCGGCGCCGGCGCGTGCCGCCGCCCCGGTCTCGACGGCCTCGAGGATCTCGTCCTTGTCATTGAGCAGCAGCCCGACCGACCAGTTGCGCAGCGTCTGCTTGCGCCGCTTCTGCTCGGTCTCCAGATAGCTGTTCTTCTGCGCCGAGTAGCTGAGCTGCCAGCCGCTCGCCTTGAGGGCGGCGAGCAGCGCGTCCGGACCCAGGCTGTCCAGATGATGGCGGATGATCGTGCGCCAGTCTGCCGGGACCAGGCCGGCGAGCGTCGCGTAGACCTCGGCCTCGCCGTAGGGCTTGAGCGCCGGCTGCCCGCCGGTGCCGGCGTAGAAGCGCTTCACGTAGTCATCGAGGGAGAGTCGGCCGCCCGAACGCGTGCGCAGCTCCGTGTCGACGTTCAGCCACAGGAACATCGAGGCCTCGTAGAAGTCGACGCTGCGGCGGCTGAGGGAGAAGGCGTCCGGCGCGCCGTAGAGAATCTGCGCCGCCACCGCGGTGTCCTCGAGCGGACGCCAGCGATTGCCGTTCTCGATGTCGAAGGTCCCCGCCGCGGCGGCGAGCATCTCGCGATAGCTCTCCGCGGGCACGAGCCCGGCGCGCACCGGCAGCACCGTGCCCCAGAACTGGGTCATGCCCTCGTAGACCCACAGGAGCGAGCCGTCCATCGGCTCGTCGTAGTCGGGGCTGAGCAGCCCCGCGGGACGGCGGTACTTGCCGTTCCAGCTGTGCACGTACTCGTGCGCGAGCAGCTCCGCCACCCCCTCGCGCAGCGGCGCATCCGAGAGCGAGTTCTCCTCGGTACGGTCATCGCTCGACTCGTGGTGCTCGAGACCGAAGTGAGCCGTGTGGTCCGAGAGCGTGAGGAGCCACGTGTAGTGCCGGTACATGCGCGTGCCGAAGAGCAGGCCCGCCTGCGCCACGAGGCGGCTGTAGTCGGCGGCGAAGCTGTCCGGCACTTCGAGCGCCGCCTGACTGTCGGCGGCGATCGAGATCACGTGCTTGAGCTCCGGATAGGGGGTGGCCCCGCTGAGCTCGACGTGCCTGACGTACCGGCCGATCTGCACGGGCGAGTCGATGAGGCGCGCGAGGTTCGTCGGCTCAAGCGTCGTGCGCCCGCCGCCCTCGCTCTTGAGCGCGAGCGCGCAGCTGAGCTGCCAGTCCGCGGGAGCGGTCACCGAGGCCTCCGCGGAGATCTGCGCGGCATCGCGCCCCTTGGGCAGCAGCACGAACTCGTTCCAGGAGAGCAGCGCGAGCTGTGCGCTGCTCGTCGGGCCTGCGCTGAAGGAGCCGCCCTCGACCGGCAGTCCGCTCTCGAGCGCGATCTCCAGGCGGCTCGCGCCCGAGGGCACCGTGACGTTGATCGCGTACATGTCGCGCGGATCGCGCGCCCAGGTGAGCTGGGTACCGTTGGCGCGGATCGTCATGCCGACGAGCGTGTCGAGCGGGCCGGTCGGGCCGTGCTCACCCGGGATCCACTTGGGAAACACCAGAGTCTGCGGCCCCGGCTTGACGGCGAGGGTGAGGTCGGTGTGCACGCGCTTGCGCGCGATCTCGCGCGCGTCGACGCGCACGGTGAGGTCGGCGGCGTGGGCGGCGCCGATGACAAGTAGCGCCGCGGCCAACATCGCCTTACCGAACTGCGCTCGCATGGACAACCTCCGTGACTAGGAGAAAAGGTCCGCGATTGTTCCCTGAATGGCCGCGTCTGGCAACGCGTGCTAACGTGCCGGCGCGTGGCTGAGCATTGTTATGTGGGCGGCTGCCGCTGCGGGGCGCTGCGCTACGAGGCGCAGGCGCCGGCCTTCGACCTGTGCTACTGCCACTGCACCAGTTGCCGCCGCGCCGCGGGCGCAAGCCCCGTGGCCTGGGCGAGCTTTACCCGGTCTAAATTCCGCGTGACCGCCGGGACACTCGCCGAGACGCGTTCCTCGGCGCACGTCCTGCGCGGCTTCTGCGCCGCCTGCGGCGGCTGTCTCACCTACCGCCACGACGAGCGCGGCGGGGAGATCGACGTGACGCTCGGCAGCCTCGATGAGGCCGCGCGTCTTGCCCCCGTGATGCACGTGTGGGTCGAGGATAAGCTCCCCTGGGTGCAGATCACCGATCGGCTGCCGCAGCACCGCCGCGAGGCTCGCGCCCCGCCCGCGTGAGGCGCCCTCAGCGCGCCCGCGCCAGCAGGCCGAGCGTCACGACCGCGAGCAGCGCGGTGGGCAGCCATGCGAGCAGCACCGGATCGAGGTTGAAGACCACCGTGCCGCTCGCGATCAGCCGCTGCAGCAGGAAGAAAGCGATGCCGAGGACGAGGCCCATGAGCATGCGCGTGCCGGCGCCGGCCGAGCGCAGCGAGCCGAGCACGAACGGGATGGCGAGCAGCACGCCGAAGGCGATGCCCACGGTGCGGGCGATGCGCGACCAGAAGGCGAACACGTATTCCCTGTCCGAGAGCGAATTGGTGCGGTAGTAGCTGATCAGGCGCCAGAGCGCGCGGTTGGTGAGTTCCTCGGGGTTCTGCACCGCGAGGCCGAGGAAGTTAGCGGTCACGTTCGACTCGAGGATGCGCTGCCCGGGGTCGCTCTTGGTCACGGTGTCACCCTTGAAGCGCGACTCGCGGTAGTCCCCGAGCAGCCACTTGCCCTTGCTCCACACGCTCGCGCTGCGCGCGTGGCCGAGCGCGAGCAGCCGGTGCTGCGGGGAGAGCTCGAAGATCTGCATGCCGCCGAACTGGCTCTCGCCGGACTGCGCCGCGACGTGCAGGATCAGATCACCGTCGCGCACCCAGGCGCCGGCGCCGCCGCCGAAGGCCACGTTGCTCAGCCGTGCGAACGCCTTGTGCTCGCGGGCGGTCTGCTGCAGGAGCGGACCGACGAATTCCCCGAGCAGTACCCCGACCGCCACCAGGATCACCCCGGCGATGAGCGCGGTGCCGGCCAGGCGTGCGATCGACATGCCGGTCGCACGCACCACGGTGAGCTCGCTGCCGCGCGCGAGGGAGCCCAGGCCGAGCAGCGCGCCGATGAGCGCCGCGATCGGCAGTATCTCGAAGGCGAGCAGCGGCAGGTTGAGCGCCGTGTACCACAGCGCGCTGAGCGAGGTGTAGTGACCGCTGCCGATGTCGTCCTGCTGGTCGATGAAGGTGAGCAGCGCCCCGAGGATCAGCAGCACGCACACCACCATGAACACCGAGCTCAGGATCGTGCGCACGATGTAGCGGTCGATGATGCTCATGAGTAGCGCAGCCGGTAGCGCAGGCGATTCGCCAGCGTCGGCCCGAAGATCACCAGCAGTGCGAGTGCGATCACCACCAGGTGCGTCCACCACAGACCGAGGAATGCCGGCGCGCTATCGCGCGCGATCCACACCTTGCCGACCGTGAGCAGCTGCGAGTACAGCAGGAACATCAAGCCCGCGACCCAGATGCGCGCATAGCGTCCCTGGCGCGGCTTCAGCCGCGCGAGCGGCACCGCGAGCAACGTCAGGATGAGACACATGAGCGGCATGGACAGACGCCACTGCAGCTCCGCGCGCAGCTTCGGGTCGGAGGATCCGAGCAGATCGACCGTCGGGCGCGCCTCGAGGCTGCGCACCAGATCGGAGAGCGTCGGGACCTGCACGGGGATCACGTGCTCGGCGAAGCGCACGATGCGGAACTCCGCGCTCCCCGGGACTCCCTCGATGCGCTCCCCGTCGTAGAGGGTCAGGATGTGGGTGGTGCCGTCTGCCGTGACGGCATGGCGCGCCCGGGCCGCCAGCGCCAGCTGGATCGAGGTGCCGCGGCTGCGCTCGACGAAGACGTTCTGCAGGGTGCCGTCGCGGCTCGCGTCCTGGGCATACACGGCGACGTCACCGCCGGCAAAGGTGCGGAACTTCCCCGAGACCAGCGGCGCGAACTGCCCGGCGCGGATCGCCTCCTGGCGCAAGCTCAGGGCGCGCTGCGTCGACTGCGGCGCGAGCACCAGGGTCAGCCAGGCGAGCGCCAGGGACACCAACACGCCGAGCACGGCGACCGGCAGGTACAGGTTGAGCGGGGTGGCACCACAGGCGAGCGCGGCGGCCATCTCGCTGTCGGCGTACAGGCGGCCGAAGGCGAGCACTACCCCGAGCAGCAGCCCCACCGGCAGCAGGATCGACAGGTCCTGCAGAGCCCCGAGGTAGATGAGCTCCAGCACGACGTTCTGCGGGAACTGGTTGGCGGCGGCGCGATCGAGCACCCCGACCACCTGATTGGCGAGCAGGATGATGAGCAGCACGCCGGTCACCACCAGCCAGGCGGCCATCACCTCGCGCAGAATGTAACGGCCGAGGATCTTCCCCAACGCACTGAACCCGCTTGCCCGCCGCAAATCCGGCGCGCTCTTGAGTTACACTGGCCCGCTTGCACCCGTCGCTGCGCCCCAAGCGCTCAATAAGTATGCAACGGAGCGAGGCGCTCAAATTCAATAAGGTAAATGAGAGTCTAACGCGCCTCAACGGGAAGGGGATATCGCATGGAATTTGGTGTCTGGTCCAAGAGCCTGCCGACACTCGCCGTGGACTGCCTGGTCCTGGGCGTATTCGAGGAGGGCGAGCTGAGCGGTGAGGCGCGCAGCGTCGACACCGCCTCGGGCGGACGCCTGAAGCAGCTGCTGGGCCGCGGTGACTTCGCCGGACGCCCGGGCGAGACGCTCCTGGTCGGGGATCTGCCCGGACTTACCGCCTCGCGCGTGCTGCTCACCGGGCTTGGCAGCAAGAAGAGCTTTCAGCGCAAGAGCTGGCGGCGCGCCTGCCAGGCGGCGCTCGCGCTGCTCGCGCGCACCCGCATCGCCAGCTGCGCGATCGCGCTCGACCGGCCCGAGGCCAAGCAGCTCGACGACTACTACCTCGGGCGCCAGGTCGCCGAGCTCACCGGCGCCGCGTTCTATCGCACCAATGACCTGAAGACTGCGAAGAAACCGCCCGCCGCGGCGCTGAAGAAGGTGCTCGCGGGCCCGGTACGCAAGGCGGCCGCTGCCGAGCGCGGGCTCACGCACGGGGCGGCGATCGCCGCCGCCGCCGCGGTGCAGAAGGACCTCGCCAACCTGCCGGCGAACGTGTGCACGCCGAGCTTTCTCGCCGAGCAGGCGCGCGCGCTCGCCAAGCGATACGCGAGCCTGCGGGTACGCGTGCTCGATGAGGCGGCGATCCGTCGCGAGAAGATGGGACTGCTGCTCGCGGTCGCGGCCGGCAGCCATCAGCCGCCGCGCTTCATCGTCATCGAGTACCGCGGCGGCAAGAAGGCCGAGGCACCCGTGGTGCTGGTCGGCAAGGGCGTCACCTTCGACACCGGCGGCATCTCGCTGAAGGATCCGCCGGGCATGGACGAGATGAAATTCGACATGAGCGGCGCCGCCGCGGTCATCGCCGCGCTCACGCTTGCCGCGCAGCTGCGCCTGCCACTGAATCTCGTCGGCCTGGTCGCGGCGGTGGAGAACATGCCCGGCGGCGGTGCCACGCGCCCGGGCGACATCGCCACCAGCGCCTCGGGTCAGACGGTGGAGATCCTCAACACCGACGCCGAGGGGCGCCTCATCCTCGCCGACGGCCTGCACTATGCGCGCCGCTTCCATCCGGCGCTCGTGCTCGACGTCGCCACCCTCACCGGCGCGTGCGTGGTCGCGCTCGGGCACCACCATGCCGGCGTCATGGGCAACGACGAGCGGCTGGTGCACGAGCTCGTCGAGGCCGGCGTGCGTGCCGACGATCGCTGCTGGCAGCTGCCGCTCACCGAGGAGTACTTCGAGCAGCTGAAGAGCAACTTCGCCGACTTCGCCAACGTCGGCGGCCGCGACGGCGGGGCGATCACCGCCGCCACCTTCCTCGGAAAATTCACCCAGGGCATGAAATGGGCGCATATCGACGTCGCCGGCACCGCCTATCAGGGCGGTGCGCAGAAGGGCAGCACCGGTCGGCCAACGCCGCTGCTCGCGGATTTCCTCATCCACCGCACGCTGCGCTGAGCCGCCGCGGCGCGAGCCACGCGCGCCGCGCGCGCCACGTGCGCTTCTGCCGCCACCGTCCGGCGCCGCGCCTCACCCGCGGGCGCTAGCCGGGCGCGCACATAACAGTCCCTTCCCGGCAGCAGGTCCGCGGGACGCGCTCGCCGAGCCGCTATAATCCCCGGGGCCCGCCCTGTTCTGCCCCGAAAGTCTGGCCAATGGATAAGGTGTACGCGCCGGCGGAGATCGAACGGCGCATCTACGAGCGTTGGGAGTCGCACGGCTATTTCGCGCCGCGCGGCGCTGGCGCGCCCTACTGCATCATGATCCCGCCGCCGAACGTGACCGGGACGCTGCACATGGGGCACGCCTTCCAGCACACCCTCATGGACACGCTCACGCGCTATCACCGCATGCGCGGCGAGGACGTGCTGTGGCAGCCGGGCACCGACCATGCCGGCATCGCCACGCAGATGGTGGTCGAGCGGCAGCTGAACGCGGAAGGGATCCGGCGCACCGACCTCGGTCGCGAGGCCTTCCTCGAGCGCGTCTGGCGCTGGAAGGCACAGTCCGGCGGCACGATCAGCGCGCAGATGCGCCGCCTGGGCGAGTCGGTCGACTGGTCACGCGATCGCTTCACGCTCGACCCGCAGATGTCGCAGGCGGTGCTCGAGGTGTTCGTGCGCCTGCACGAGGAAGGACTCATCTACCGCGGTAAGCGCCTGGTCAACTGGGATCCGGTGCTGCTCACCGCGCTCTCGGACCTGGAGGTGCAGGCCCAGGAAGAAGACGGCACCCTCTGGCACATCCGCTATCCGCTCGCCGACGGCACGGCCGGGATCGTGGTCGCCACCACCCGCCCGGAGACGCTGCTCGGGGACACGGCGGTCGCCGTGCACCCCGAGGACGAGCGCTACCGGGCGCTCATCGGCAAGAGCGTCCGCCTGCCGCTCGCCGAGCGCGAGATCCCGGTGATCGCCGACTCGCACGTCGACCCCGCCTTCGGCTCGGGAGCCGTCAAGATCACCCCGGCGCACGACTTCAACGACTACGAGATCGGTGAGCGGCACCACCTGCCGCTCATCAATATCTTCACCCCGCACGCGACGCTCGCCGACACCGTGCCGGCGCGCTTTCGCGGACTGGACCGCTTCGAGGCACGCAAGCGCGTCCTCGCCGAGCTCGAGGCGGCGGGCCTGCTCGCGCGCACCGAGAAGCACCGCCTCACGGTGCCGCGCGGCGACCGCAGCGGCGCCGTGCTCGAGCCCTACCTCACCGACCAGTGGTTCGTGCGCATCGCCCCGCTCGCCGCGCCGGCGATCGCCGCGGTGGAGGCAGGCCATACGCGCTTCGTGCCGGAGAACTGGGCGCGCACTTACTTCGAGTGGATGCGCAACATCAAGGACTGGTGCATCAGCCGGCAGCTGTGGTGGGGACACCGCATTCCGGCCTGGTACGACGCGGACGGCAACGTATTCGTCGGCCGGGGCGAGGCGGAGGTGCGCGCGCGCTACCGCATCGCCCCCGCGCGCGCACTGCGCCAGGACGAGGACGTGCTCGACACCTGGTTCTCCTCGGCGCTGTGGCCGTTTTCCACCCTCGGCTGGCCCGAGCGCACGCCCGAGCTCGCGCGCTTCTACCCCGGAAGCGTGCTGATCACCGGCTTCGACATCATCTTCTTCTGGGTCGCGCGCATGGTGATGATGGGGCTGAAATTCATGGGCGACGTCCCGTTCCGCGACGTCTACATTACCGGCCTCATCCGCGACGAGCACGGCGAGAAGATGTCCAAGTCCAAGGGCAACGTCATCGACCCGCTCGACATCGTCGACGGCATCAGCCTCGATGCCCTGCTCGCCAAGCGCACCGCCGGGCTCATGCAGCCGCAGCTCGCGCCGGCGATCGAGAAGGCGACCCGCCGGCAGTACCCGCAGGGCATCCCCGCGCACGGCACCGACGCGCTGCGCTTCACCTTCGCCGCGCTCGCCTCCCCGAGCCGCGACATCCGCTTCGATCTGCCGCGCGTGGCCGGCTACCGCAACTTCTGCAACAAGCTGTGGAACGCGGCGCGCTTCGTCACGCTGGTGGCGGCCGAGGCGCCGCCCGCGGGGGCGCTGGAGCTCTCGGTCGCCGACCGCTGGATCCGCGCCCGCTTCGGCCGGGCGCTGCGCACGCTCGAGGAGGCGCTCGCTGGCTATCGCTTCGATTACGCGGCGAGTGCGCTCTACGAGTTCGCCTGGTACGACTTCTGCGACTGGTACCTCGAGCTCACCAAGCCGGTACTGCAGTCGCCCGAGAGCCCGGCGGCGGCCAAGCGCGGCGCGCTCGCGACGCTCACCGGCGTGCTCGAGGCGCTGCAGCGGGCACTGCACCCGCTCATGCCCTTCATCACCGAGGAGATCTGGCAGCGCATCGCGCCGCTCGCTGGCCAGGGGGGCGAGACGGTCATGCTCGCGCCCTACCCGCGCGCCGAGGACTTTCCGGCGGACGCGGAGGCCGAGCTCGAGACGGGCTGGATCCAGAGGCTCATCCTCGGCGTGCGCCAGATCCGCGGCGAGATGAACGTCAGCCCGGCGCGGCGCGTGCCGCTGCTCCTGCGGGACGCGACCCCTGAGGACGCGCGGCTCGTCGGGCGCCACCGCGCGCTCATCGAGCGCCTCGCGGGGCTCGAGAGCGTGCGGGTGCTGGGCGAGAGCGAGCGGGCCCCGCAGGCGGCACTCGCGCTCGCCGGCACGCTCACGCTGCTCGTGCCGATGGCCGGCCTCATCGACGCGGCCGCGGAGGCCGAGCGCCTCGGCAAGCTCATCGCCAAGGCGCGCGCGGATCTCGCCAAGGCGCACGCCAAGCTCGCCAACGAGAGCTTCGTGCGCAACGCGCCCGCGGAGGTGGTCGCCACCGAGCGCGAGCGCGCCGCCGAGCTGGCGCGCAGCGCCGCGAGCCTCGCCGCGCAACTCGCGCGCCTGCGCGGGATGCTCGATCCGTGAACGCGCTCGCCGCCGCCGGAGACGACGCGCCGACGCTCGCCCGCGCGCTCGAGACGCTCGAGACCGTGATCCTCGGCAAGCCCGCGCAGATCCGCCTGTGCCTCGCCTGCCTCATCGCCCGCGGGCACCTGCTGATCGAGGACGTCCCCGGGGTGGGCAAGACCACCCTCGCGCACGCCCTCGCGCACGTGCTCGGGCTCGCCTGGCACCGCGTGCAGTTCACCAGCGACCTGCTGCCCGCCGACATCATCGGCGTGTCGGTTTTCGACCGCGCCAGCCAGCGCTTCCACTTCCGCCAGGGACCGGTGTTCACGCAGCTGCTGCTCGCGGACGAGGTGAACCGCGCGAGCCCGCGCACGCAAAGCGCGCTGCTCGAGGCGATGGAGGAGCGCCAGGTGAGCGCCGACGGCACTACCTACGCCCTCCCCGACCCGTTCTTCGTGGTCGCCACGCAGAATCCGCACGAGCAGCTCGGTACCTTCGCGCTGCCCGAATCGCAGCTCGACCGCTTCCTGATGCGCGTCACGCTCGGCTACCCGGACGCGGCGCACGAGCGGGCGCTGCTGCGCGGCGGGGAGCGGCGGGAACTGCTGCCCACGATCCCCGCCGCCCTCTCGCCCGCGGCCGTGAGCCGCATCCAGCGCGCGGTGCGCGGCGTGCACATCGCGGACGCGCTCCTCGACTACGTGCAGCTGCTCATCTCGGGCACGCGTGAGCGGGGCGACCTCAAGCTCGGGCTCTCTCCGCGCGCCGGCCAGGGAATGATCCGCGCCGCCCAGGCGTGGGCCTACCTCGCCGGGCGCGGCGCGGTGCTGCCCGAGGACGTGCAGGCCGTGCTGCCGGCGGTCGTCGCCCACCGGCTCGAGCGGCGCGATCCGGCGCACGCGGCCCCCGGCGAGGCGCTCGCCGAGGAACTCGTGCGCTCGGTGCCGGTGCCGCCGTGACCCCTTGAGCGCCGCGGCGCAAGCGGCCCCCGGCCGGCGCCATCCCTTCGCGCCGCTGCGCACGGCGCTGCGTGCGCGCGCCGCGCGCTGGGTACACCGCCGCCAGGGGAGCGACCGGCTGCCCGTAACGCTCGCGCGGCGGCGACTGTACATCCTGCCGACGCGCTTCGGCGTCGCGTTCGCCCTGCTGCTGCTGCTCATGCTGGTCGCGGGGATCAACTACACCAACAGCCTCGCTCTCTTCCTCACCTTCCTCCTCGGCGCATTCGCTCTGCTCGCCATGCAGCAGTGCCACCGCAACCTGCTCGGCGTCTCGGTGCGTGCGCTGGAGGCGCCGCCGGTGTTCGCCGGCAGCACCGGGACGCTGCGCGTGACGCTCGCCGATGAGGGCGCGCGGCCCCGGCACGGCCTCGAGGCGGCATTGGAAGGTCCGGTCCTCGCCGCCACCGACCTCGCCCGCGGCGCGCGCCGCACGCTCGAGCTGCCGATCGATGCCCCGCGTCGCGGCGTCGTGCACATCGCGCGCGTGCGCATCTCGAGCGCCCAGCCCTTCGGGTTGTTCCGCGCCTGGACCTGGGTGCACGCCCCCGTGACGCTGCTCGTCTACCCCGCACCGCACGGGCGGCTGCCGATGCCGTTCGTGAGCGCCCCGCTGAGCGGGGTACGCGGCCGCGGCGGCGCCGCGGTCGATGAGTGGGCGGGGCTGCGTCCGTTCCGTGACGGGGACTCGCCGCGCCAGGTGGACTGGAAGGCCTACGCGCGCGAGGCGCCGCTGCTGGTCAAGGAGTACCAGGCAAGCGGGGCGCAGCTGCGGCTGTTTGACTTCAACGACCTCGGGCCCCTTGACGTGGAGGCGCGCCTCGCGCAGCTCGCGCGCTGGATCGTGGAAGCCGAGGCCACCGGCGAGCGCTACGGGCTCGCGCTGCCCGCGCACGCGCTTGCGCCCGACCGCGGTCCCGAGCACCGCCACCGCTGCCTCGCCGTCCTCGCCCGCTTCGGGATCAGCGATGACACGCGTGGCTGAGGGCGGGGTGCGGGGGGTGGCCTGGGCGTGTGCCGCGCTCGCCGGCGGGGTGCTGCTGCACGCCGGGCGCGTGCCGCCTTGGGCCGCGGCGACGGCGCTCGCGCTCATCGGCTGGCGCTTCTGGAGCGCGCGCTCGGGCCGTGCACTGCCGGGACTGCCGGCGCGCGCCGCGCTCGCGCTCATCCTCATGGGGGTGGTGCTCGCGCGCTTTCATACCCTGAACGGCCTCGCCGCCGGCACGACGCTGCTCATGCTGATGGCCGCGCTCAAGCTCCTCGAGACGCGCGGCACGCGCGACGAGCGGGTCGTGATCGCGGCGGCGCTCTTCCTGCTGCTCGCCGCCTGTCTCGACCGCCAGGACCTGGTGCGCGTGCCGCTGTACGCGCTGCAGGCGTGGCTGTGCTGCGCGGCGCTCGCCGCGGTGTCCGGGTCCCTGGGCGTTCGCGCCGCACTCGGCCTCGCCGGCCGCTCGCTCCTCGTCGCCCTGCCGCTCACGCTCCTCCTGTTCCTGTTCTTCCCGCGCCTGCCGGGCTCGTTCTGGGCGGTGCCCCGCGGCGGCGCGGCGCTCTCCGGGCTCTCGGACTCGATGACGCCCGACGGCATCGAGGAGCTGATCCTCAGCTACGAGCCCGCCTTCCGCGCGACCTTCACGGGGGCCCTGCCGCGGCCGGAGCAGCGCTACTGGCGCGGCCCGGTGCTGCATCACTTCAACGGACACACCTGGCAGC
The DNA here is from genome assembly GCA_036270915.1 of Steroidobacteraceae bacterium. Taxonomy (GTDB): domain Bacteria; phylum Pseudomonadota; class Gammaproteobacteria; order Steroidobacterales; family Steroidobacteraceae; genus 13-2-20CM-66-19. The sequence continues at coordinate 2,349 of DATBBQ010000070.1, read as the reverse complement.
GTGATCCGGACTCGTTTCGCGCGCGGCTGCCGCTGGAGTACCTCGGCGAGGCGGTCCGCTACCGGGTGGCACTCGAGCCCTCGCACCAGCGCTGGTGGTTCGCGCTCGACCTGCCGGCCGCGGCGCAGGGCGCGCGTGCGTTCCTCACATCCGACTACCAGCTCGTCGGCGCCGAGCCGGTCAACGAGACCGTGAGCTTCGAGGCGGTCTCCTATCTGGCGGCGCGCACGCAGGGGACCCTCGGCGGCGGCGCGCGCCGCGAGGACACCGCGCTCCCGGCAGGCCTTAACCCGCGCACGCACGCGCTCGCCGCCGAGCTGCGCGCGCGCGCCGGCTCGGACGCGGCCTTCGTGCGTGCCGCGCTCGAGGACCTCGCGGCCAACGGCTTTTCCTACACGCTCACCCCCGCCCCTCTCGGTCACGATGCGATCGACGACTTCCTCTTCCGCACCCGCGCGGGCTTTTGCGGTCACTACGCCTCGGCCTTCGTCACGCTCATGCGCGCGGCCAACGTACCGGCACACGTGGTGACCGGCTATCTCGGCGGGGAGTGGAACCCGGTCGGCGGCTACCTGCTGGTGCGCCAGTCCGACGCGCACGCCTGGGCGGAGGTGTGGCTCGAGGGCACGGGCTGGACGCGGATCGATCCGACGGCGGTGGTGGCACCCGAGCGGCTGCGGCGCGGCGTGATGGACCTGCTGCCGAACGCCTTCCCGGCCGGCGAGCGGCTGCTGCACGCCGCGCGCTGGCTGCAGGACTTACTGCAGCGCTGGGACGCGACGAACGCCTGGTGGAGCGAGCACGTCGTGAAGTTCGACTACGCGGGGCAACTCAACCTGCTGGCGCGCCTCGGCATCCGCGAGCCCGACGTGCGCTACCTCGGCTGGGCGTTCGTGCTGGCGCTGCTCGCGTGGCTCGGCCTCACGGGCTGGTATCTCGCGCGCGGGGAGCGGCGCGCACCGCCCGACGCGCTCGCGCGCGCCTACCTCGCGCTGTGCGCGAAGCTCGCGGGCGCCGGCGCGCCGCGCGCCGCGCACGAAGGTCCGCTCGCACTCGCGCAGAGCGTGAGCATGCGCCGCCCCGAGCTCGGCGCGCGCGTCCAGGGGCTGTGCGAGCAGTACGCGCGACTGCGCTACGGGGCGCCCGCCGCGAACACTCACGAGGACGAGGTGGCGGAATTCGCCCGCGCGGTCGCGCGCCTGGCGCTTCCCGCCCCGTGAGCCTCAGGTGCTCTTGAAGCCGATGCGCCGGTGCGAGCCGTCGCAGAACGGCTTGGTGGCACTCGCGCCGCAGCGGCACAGGTAGGCCGAGGCGACGCGGGCGATGACACGCCCGCTGCCGGCGAGGATCTCGAGGTTGCCGCTCACCTTGAGGGGTCCGTCGGGCTGCGGATCGAGCGCGAGCGGCCCATCGCGCTTCTCGAGCGCCTCGGTGCGCGTGCTCGGCGGCTCGCCGGTCGCCGCGAAGCCCGCCTCGCGGTGCGAGCCGTCGCAGAAGGGCTTGTGCCGGGAGGCGCCACAGCGGCAGAGCGTGGCGCGAAAGCCCGCCGGCCGGCCGTCGATCTCGAGCGCGCCGTGAAAGGCGTACGGGCCCGCCTCGCGCACGGTCGCGAGGTTCACCTCGGGAGCCCTCTCGTCCGGCTGTCCGTCGCGGCGGCGGTAGCGGATCGCCCCCGACGGGCATTGCTCGGATACGGCGACCAGCCGCTCGACCGGTATCGCATCCGGGTGGATCCACGGCCCCTTGACGTTGGCGAGGAACACGCGCGGGGCGAGCGTCACGCAAAAGCGCGAGTGGATGCAGCGGCTGCCCTCGTAGATGAGGTCGAGCCGCTCGCCGCGGATCACCTCGACGCCCTCCCCGGCGTCGCTCGGCACCGGCGGCGCGGCGGCAGCCGGCGCCGACACCGGCGTCACGGGCGCGGGACCCAGCGACAGACCCTGCGCCGCGCGGCGCGCGAGCGCGCCGAACTGCCCGGCGGCCGCGAGCGCGCGCGCATCGCCGCCGCAAGCGAGCTCGGCGCCGGCCGCGGCAAACTGCGCCAGACGCTCGGTGAAAAACAGGTGCGCGGCGCGCCCGAGGGGCAGCGCCCCGGCATCGCGCAGCGCCGTGAAGGAGACGCCCGCGTGGCTGTGCGGATTCGAAGGCCCCGCCGGCAGCCGCGCCGCGCGCTCGGCGAGAATCGTCGCCGCCCGCATCAACCCCATCGCAAGATCCAGGCACAACGCCTTCTGCGGCACCGGCCGTCGCACTGTGTACGAATACGCGAGCAGCCGAAGCATCAGCGCATAGCTGGCATTGGCGATATCGACGGTCGCGAACGCGTCGTCGTTCTCGATCCACACCCGC
>DATBBQ010000069.1:0-16352 GCA_036270915.1 Steroidobacteraceae bacterium | reverse complement strand
CTTGAGCAGGTAGTCGACCGCGCTCACCTCGAAGGCCTCGAGCGCGTAGTGATCGTAGGCGGTCACGAACACGATGAGCGGCAGCGTGAGGGGCTCGAGCGAGCGCGCCAGCTCCATACCGGTGATCGAGTCCATCTGGATGTCCAGGAACAGCACCTGCGGGGGCTGCTGACGGATGGCCTCGAGCGCCGCGCGTGCGTCGCCGTATTCACCCACCACCTTGAGGTCCGGCTCGCGCTCGCAGCACTCGCGCACCGCGCGCCGTGCCGAGGGCTCGTCGTCGACGATGATCACCTCCATCATGGCGCGCCGCCGCCCTCCGGGCGCACGCCGTCGGGCCCGTCGCGCAGCAGCGGTATCACGATCTCGGCCATCCACAGGTTCTCGGCCGCCGCCGCGCTCGTGAAGCGCGCGCGCTCGCCGAACTGCACCTCGAGCCGCTCGCGCACGTTCGCGATGCCGATGCCGTTGCCGCCGGCGGCCTTGCCCGGCGCGATGGTGTTGAGCACGCGCAGTGCGAGCGTCTCCCCCACGGCGTTCACCTCGACCGTGATGGTCACCGCGCCGTCGTGGCCGGCGAGCCCGTGCACCACGGCGTTCTCCACCAGCGGCTGCAGGATGAGGCTCGGCACCCAGGCGTGCGGCAGGGAGTCGCGGCCCGGCACGCCGATCGTGAGACGGTCGGCGAAGCGCTTCTGCTGCAGCTCGAGGTAGAGCGTGACGAACTGCAGCTCATCCGAGAGGCGCGTGAACTCGCGCTCGCCGGCGCTCAGCAGCCGGCGCAGCAGGTCCCCGAGCTGCACCACCATGGTCTGCGCGGCCGGCGGGTCCCAGATGATCTGCCCGCGGATCGTGTGCAGCAGGTTAAAGAGCGTGTGCGGCGAGAGCTGCATGCGCAGCGCCTGCAGATGCGACTGGGTGAGCGCGCGCTCGAGCGCCGCCGAGCGCAGCTGCGCGTCGCGCAGGCGCTGATAGGTGGCAAACGCGGTGACCAGCGCGAGACCGAAGCAGTAGGTGACCAGGAAGTTGGTGGCGCTCGCGATCCAGGTCGGCAGCTCCGTGGAGAAGAACTCCTGCCAGCCGCTCATGTCCTTCATGCTGTGCTCGGCCGGGAAGCCGTACCACTTGTAGGAGAGCGTCTCGCTGAGCATCAGGGCGGGCGAGGCGAGTATCGAGAAGCCGAGCGCCAAGGCGATCTGCACCGGCAGCCTGCGCTTCAACGGCTGCCAGCCGAGGCGCAGCGCGCCCCACATGCACAGCATGAATACCGGGTAGAGCATCAGGTGCTGCAGCGTGCGGGCATCGGAGGCCGCGTACACGTGCTCGATCTTCATCGCCGAGAGGCTCGCCTGCATGTTGTTCGCGTACATGAGATTGGAGATCAGCACGTACACCCAGAACGCCGTCAGCAGCCACAGGTACGGCCGAAAGCGCGCGCGCGTCGCGCTCGCGGCGACCGCCCTCAGCTTGGCTCCGCCGAGCGCGAGCTCGGGGGCGATCTGTTCCAGGGGCGAGGCACTCATCGCGCTGTTCCGGGCTCTCTTCGCGTCAGGGCTCAGGGGCCCACGGGGTCACTAGCGTACGCCGAAGCGCACGCCCTGTGCGCGGGAAACCCGACCGGCGCGGGACGAGACCGTGAGCGGCGGGGACGAGTACGCGGGCGGCGGCGCAGGACGCCATGACGCGGCGCGCGGACGCCGTTTTTTGCCTTCAAACCCTGCGGCGTCGGCGCGCATCTCAAGGTACGAATGCGTGAGCGGCGGGGATCAACACGCGGTCTACCCTCTTCGATCGCGCCTGCGTCCGGCGTCTCATAGTCACGTCGCCGGCAGCGGCGATCAGGAAGCAACCGACCAAGGAGAAAACGATGAACAGCACCACCTTCAGCCCGCACGGCAAGCGCTACTCACTCTTTACGGCGCTCACGGCCGGTCTCGCGATCGGCGTGTGCGGCGCCGCGGCGCACGCGGCCGACCCGGGTGCGAGCGCGCCGGCGGTCACGGTCGCCTACCACGATCTGAACCTCGCCACCGACGCCGGCAACACCGCTCTGTACGCACGTCTCGAGAAGGCGGCCGCCAAGGTCTGCGTGGTCGCTGACGTGCGCGACCTCGCCGCGCTCGCTGCCCGCGCGAGCTGCGAGCAACAGGCCCTCGAGCGCGCGGTGCGCGCGGTGGGCAGCCCGCGTCTCGCCGCCCTCCTCAACACACGCGCGCCGCAGGGCTGACGGGCAGCGTACTGCCGCGCCGCGGGTGAGCGCTCACCCGCGGCAGGCGGTGCAGTGAGGATCAGCCGATCGTGGCGAGCTCGCCCGGCGCGAGCTTGATGCGCGCCGCGGCGACGTTCTCCTCGAGGTGCTCGACCGAGGAGGTCCCGGGAATCGGCAGCATGGCCGGGGACTTGGCGAGCAGCCACGCGATCGCGAGCTGCAGGACGCTGACGCCGCGCGCCTGGGCGACCTTCTCAATTCCCGCGCCGGGTGCGTTGTTCTCGAGCCGCTCGGCGGAGCCGCGCGCGATCGGTGCCCAGGGAATGAACACCAGTCCGTCGCGCGCGCACACGGCGAGCACGTCCTCCGAGGCGCGGTCGGCGACGTTGTAACGGTTCTGCACCGAGACGATCGCGACGATGGCGCGCGCCCGGCCCAGCTCCGCGACGCCGAAGTTCGAGACGCCGATGTGACCGATCTTGCCCTGCTGCTTCAGGCGCGCGAGCTCGCCGATCGAGTCCTCGAGCGGCACCTGCGGGTCGATGCGGTGCAGCTGGTACAGGTCGATGCGCTCGAGCTTCAGGCGCTTGAGGCTCGCCTCGCAGGCCTCGCGCAGATGCGAAGGACGCCCGTCGGCGACCCACTCGGAGGCGCTCGGGCGCACCATGCCGCCCTTGGTGGCGATCACGAGTCCCTTCGGATAGGGGTGGAGCGCCTCGGCGATCAGTCGCTCGCTGACCTCCGGACCGTAGGCGTCCGCGGTGTCGATGAAGTTGACGCCGAGATCGAGCGCACCGTGCAGCACGCGGCGCGCCTCGGCGGGATCCTTCGGCTCGCCCCAGATCTCGGACCCGGTGATGCGCATGGCGCCAAAGCCCATGCGGTTCACGCTGAGGTCCTTGCCGATGAGAAGCGTGCCCGAGGCCGCGGCCGGGACCGAGCCCGTCGCGCGCGCCGCATCCCAGGGCGCCAGGAGCGCGGTTACGCCGGCGATGCCGCTCATGAGTGCCTGCCTGCGTGTCACCTGCGGGGCTTGCATCGTGACAAATCCTACAGGTGCGCCCGGGCGAACACCATAAAGGAGGTCGGCCGATAGCCGTAGCTCGCGTTCAGGTCCTGCGGATAGCTGTAGGTGCTGATCAGGGCGCCGACACCGAGCGCCATGGCCTGAACCTGCAGGAACTCGTACAGGTAACCGAACGAGAGCTTCTCAATGGTGAAGCTCCTGCCGAAGAGCGGCTCGCCCTCAAGAAACAGCTCGTCCTTGTCGACGCGCTCGAGCCGCGCGAACACCGAGTGCGCCGGCGCGAAGCGCAGCTCGGACTCGAGCAGCCAGCCGTTGCTGCCCGGGCCGCTCGAGGGGGCGTTGTGGCCGAAGGCAAAGGTCGTCTGCCACCACAGCGCCACCGGCGCGTTGTAGCTCGCCGAGAACGTGGTGCGGCGCACGCTCACGCCTGGCTCAAGCTGCTCGGGACTCGCGAGCCGCCCGAAGCTGCCCTGCAGCGAGAGGTCGTGGCTCGGGTTGTAGGTGAGTCGCAGCGAGTACGAATCGAGCGGGCGCACCTCGATGTTGTATCGGTTCTGGTCGGGCTCGCGGCCGTTGAACGCCGAGGCGTCGAACTTGAGCCCGCGCCAGGTCGCCCCCGCGGTGATCACGCCCCAGCTGATGTGCGTCGAGTCGAGCCAGTGGTGCGTGAGCGGTGCCTCCGGGTTGTCGCGCGCGGACAGGCGCATCATGAACGCCACGGGACCGAGCGCCGGCTCGCCCGGCAGCCCGGCGTACACGAACGCGGACAGATCGCGCGCGAAGGAATGGCTGTAGGTGAGCGCGGCCTCCATGATGAGGTCGTGCGGATGCTGCCGGTCGATGAGCGGGGTCACCCCGTCGGCGGTCTCCCCCGTCTGTAAGAGGAGCGGATAGCCGCTCCTGCCCATGAGCGCATCCGCGGACAGCATGAGGCGCAGCCCGAACGCCCCGTCGGTCAGCTCGCGCCGGGCCATGAGCATCAGCATGCTCGTCGAGAAGGTCTGCTGCGCGCCGCGCGGGCCGCCCTGGTCGTCGTAGACCAGGTTGACGAACGCGTCCGTCATGCCCTGCCATTCACCGCGCGTGCCCATGAGGCCGCTCATGGGCGTCGACTGCGGCTGCCAGCTCGTGCCTGAGCCCTCGCGCGTCATGTCGTACTCGCCGTAGAACCCGTTCATCGCGGGCGGCGCCTGCTCGCTCTGCTGGGCGTGCGGCGCTCGCGGCACAGCGAGGAGGAGGAGCGCTGCGACCCATGTCGCGGCGCGCACGGCGCCGCCGCTGCCACTCCTCAGTCGCATTTCTTCAAAAGAGCGTACATGAAATGGTCTTCGTATCACTCTGATATTACAGTAATATGCGACCCCGTTGCCGGGCCGGTCTCTGCAAGCGCACGCCGCGCCCCGCCGGTTCGCGCGGTGCGCGCGTGAAGTGCGCCGCGCCGGATCCGCTTGGTAAGATTCGCGTTTCGCGCGCGAGTGCCCGCGCAAGCTCACGGCTGACTTAGGGAGACGGACGAGGAATGATCGAGGGGAAGATACCGATGGCGGACCTGGTGAAGCACGTCGGGGAGGAGATGGGCGTGTCCTCGTGGATCACGCTCGATCAGACGCGCATTCAGGAGTTCGCGCACTGCACGGGCGATCACCAGTGGATCCACCTGGACGCCGAGCGCGCCGCGCGCGAGACGCGCTTCGGAGGCACGATCGCCCACGGTTTCCTCACCCTGTCGCTGATCGCGCCGACTGCCTTCGAGCTGCTCGTGGCGCGGGTGGAGGCCAAGTCCGTGGTCATCAACGGGCTCGATCACGTGCGCTTCATCTCCCCGGTCCGCTCCGGCAGGCGCGTGCGCAATCACATCAAGCTCTCGCGGGTCGAGCACCAGGTGCGCAACCGCTACCAGGTGGTCACCGAGAACACCATGGAGATCGAGGGCGAGAACCGTCCGGCACTCACCGCCAGCGCGCTCGCCATCTTCATGGCGTAGGCGCGGCGCTGCGTCACGTGCGCATGCGCGCGCCCGGCGGATCGATCACCGGCAACGCCTCGGGGCGCGCGGCGCGCCGCTCGCCGAGGATCTCGATGGCAAAGCCCTCCTCCTGCCCCGCGAGCTGCGCCGGGATGTAGCCGAGCGCGAGCGAGCGGCCGACGCTGTGCCCGTAGGCGCCCGAGGTCACCCAGCCGACCACCTGCTCGCCGTGCCAGATCGGCTCGTCGCCCGAGGCGTCCGCGTCTCCGTCGCCGACACTGAAGGTGACGAGGCGCAGCCTCCCGCCCTCCTCCTTCTCGCGCAGCGCCGCCGCGCGGCCCACGAACTCGCCCTTCTTCAGGTCCACGAAGCGCCCGAGGCCGGCCTCGTAGGGGCCGTAGATCGGGCGGTACTCGCGCGCCCAGGTGCCGAAGCTCTTCTCGACGCGCAGCGTGTTGAGTGCGCGTCCGCCGAAGAGCTTGAGCCCGAAGTCCTGTCCCGCGCGCTTCAGCAGCCCGTAGAGGGCGCGCTGGTACTCGGGCCCGACCCAGATCTCGTAGCCGAGCTCGCCGGTGAAGCTGATGCGCCCGACGAGCGCGGGCACCATGCCCACGTCCATCGCGCGGAAGGTGAGGAACGGGAAGGCGGCGCTGCTGAGATCCTCCTGCACGAGCGTCTGCAGGAGCTCGCGCGAGCGCGGGCCCGCCACCGAGAGGCCCACGTACTGCATAGCGCACGCGCGCACCGTGACGCCGGCGGGCGGCGGGTAGCGCTCGAACCAGCGCCGATAGTAGTCCTCGGCCGCGTAAGTGCACACGAGCAGCACGCGCTCGGCCGACGCTCGGCACAGGGTGAAGTCGCCGATCAGCTTGCCGGCCTCGTTCAGCATCGGAGTGAGCGCGATGCGCCCGACGCCGGGCACGTGGTTCGCCATCACCCGGGAGAGCCACTCCTCGCAGCCGGCACCGGTCACCTCGAACTTGCCGTAGTTGGAGGTCTCGATGAGGCCCACGCCCCCGCGCACCGCGCGGCACTCGGCGCCGACGTGCGCGTGCGCGTTCGAGCGGTGGAAGGTGATCTCCTCGTGCGCCTCTTGTGCGCTCGGGGCAAACCACAGCGCGTGCTCGAGGCCGCAGTAGTCGCCGAACACGGCGTGCGCCTGCTCCAGGTCCTGGTAGATCGCGGTCGTGCGCAGCGGCCGCGCGGCGGCGAGCTCCTCGTTCGGGAAGCGGATGCGGAAGCGACGCGAGTAGTTCTCGCGCACCTTCGCGTTGGTGTAGGCGAGCGTGGCCCAGCCACCGTAGCGCGCGACGTCCATGGCCCAGACGTCCGCCCCCGGGTCACCGTCGACCATCCACTGCGAGAGCGCAAGGCCGACGCCGCCGCCCTGACTGAAGCCGGCCATGACCCCGCAGGCTACCCAGAAGTTCTTCAGTCCGCGCACCGGCCCGACCAGCGGATTGCCGTCGGGCGCGAACGTGAAGGGCCCGTTGACCACCTTGCGGATGCCGACTTCACCCAGCGCCGGGAAGTGCTCGAAGCCGACCTCCAGGCTCGGCGCGATGCGCTCGAGGTCATTGGGCAGGAGCGACTGCGTGAAGTCCCAGGGCGTCGTGCGCGCCGACCAGGGAACCCCGGCGCGCTCGTAGGTGCCGAGCAGCATGCCGCCGCGCTCCTGGCGGGTGTAGATCTCGCCCTCGAAGTCGATGCAGTGCAGCTGCTCCTTCTGTCCCTTGAGCGCGGGGATGTCCTCGGTGATGAGGTACTGGTGCTCCATCGCGAGCACCGGCAGCTCCAGCCCCACCATGCGCCCGACCTCGCGTGCCCACAGGCCCCCTGCGTTCACGACGTGCTCGGCGTGCACGTTGCCGCCCTCGGTGATGACGTCCCAGGAGCCGTCGGGGCGGGGCTTCAGGTCCACGACGCGCGTGTGGCGCACGACCTCCGCGCCGCCGAGCTGCGCGCCCTTCGCGTACGCTTGGGTGACGCCGTAGGGATCGACGTGTCCTTCGATCGGGTCGTAGAGCGCGCCGACGAAGTGCTTCTTGTTCATGAGCGGGAAGAGCCGCGCCGCCTCCTCGACCGAGATGATCTCGAGCTCCATGCCGAGGTAGCGGCCGCGCGCCTGGGCCATCTTCAGCCAGTCGAGCCGCGCACGCGTGCCGGCGAGCATGATGCCGCCCGTCACGTGCATCCCGCAGGACTGACCGGTGAGCCGCTCGAGCTCCTGGTAGAGATTGATGGTGTACTGCTGCAGCTTCGCGACGTTCGGGTCGCCGTTGATGGTGTGCATGCCACCCGCGGCGTGCCAGGTCGAGCCGCAGGTGAGCTCGCCGCGCTCGATCAGGAGGACGTCGGACCAGCCGGCCTTGGTGAGGTGGTAGAGGACGCTCGCCCCGACCACGCCGCCGCCGATCACCACCACGCGTGCCGTGCGCCTCAATGCCGTCTCCTCACTCGTTGGATACCGCGAGCTGCAGCGGCGGGACCACCGCCGTCTCGCGCGTGCCGAAGCGCTCGATCAGCCAGGAGCGAAAGAGCGCGACCGCCGTATCGGCGAGATTCTCGGGGTGGGTCGTCAGGTAGTAGCCGTAGCCGTCATCGAGCGTCGCCGTGAACGGGCGCACCAGGCGACCGGAGGCGATCTCGTCAGTGAACAGGTTCGCATCCACCAGCGCGATCCCCTGACCGCCGAGCGCGTACTGGGCGGCGAGCACCGCGGTGTCGAACACCAGCCCGCGCTCGACGTTGACGGCGGTGAGTCCGTGCGCGCGCACGAACTGCGTCCACGCGTGGTGGCGTGGCGTCTGACCGATGCGCACGTGCACGATCTCGTTCGCCTCGATGAAGGCCGCGAGCTCCTTGCCGCGGTGCGCGGCGGCGATCTGCGGATGGCACAGCACAGACAGTCGCACCGGCCACAGCAGGTCGGTCACGAGGTCCGAGTGCGTCGGCTTGGAGTACACCACGGCGACGTCGACGTCGTGCAGCGGGGGACCCACGCCGTAGGGGCTGATGAGGTCGATGTCGACCTCGCTGCTCGCGCGCCGGAAGTCCCTGAGGATCGGCACCGCCAGCTGCACCGCGAAGCTCGGCGGCATCTGCACCCGCAGGGTGCGCAGCGCCGGCGCACCCTCGTTGCGGATCTCGTCGAGTGCGTACTCGAGCCGGTCGAAGGACTTCACCACCGCCGGCAGCAGGTGCTGACCCGCCTTGGTGAGGGTCAGGGCGTGCGGGCGGCGCTCGAAGAGCTGCACCCCGGTGAGGCGCTCGAGGGCGATCACGTGGCGCGAGAGCGCGCTCTGAGAGATGAGCAGCGCGTTGGCCGCGGCCGTGAAGCTGCCGTGCTTGGCGACGCCCTCAAACGCCCGCAGGGCGTTCAGCGGCAGCCAGCGCCGGTCGATGGTCTTCTTGTGCATGAGCAGCCTTAAGAAATCTGCGCGCCCATCGCGCACCGCCATACTCGCCAAAAGCCAAGCCTCGCGCCACGGGCGCTCCCCGAGCCAATGCCTTTTTTCGATGCCGGTAGTGAAATTCTCGGCTTTGAGCGCCGGCGAGGGTGTGGAAGGCTCGCATCCTTAGCAACCGGTGAGGTTCGCATGAGCGTGCGCGCCGCCCCCGCCCCGTCCCCGTCCTGCGGACATAAGATCGCCGCGATCACGGTGAGCCATCACCGCCTGCCGCTCGCGCCGGCCTTCAACGCGAGCTGGGACTCCAAGCCCCGCGTGCACTTCGACGCCACCATCGTGCGCGTGAGCACCGACGGCGGGCTCACGGGGTTCGGCTCCGGGGACCGGATGCTCGGCTTCGAGGGGCACGAGCCGCTCTTCGTCGGCGAGAGCGCCCTGGCCCTCGAGCGCCACTACCGGGTGCTCGCCAACCTCGACTTTCACTATGGGCGCTGCTGGCCGCTCGATCTTGCCCTCTGGGACCTCGCGGGCAAGATCCTGGGCGAACCGTGCTGGAAGCTTCTCGGCGGACTGGCGCGTCGCGTGCGCGCCTACGCCTCCTCGGGGACCCTGCGCGACCCTGCCGCCCAGGCGGACGCCGCCGAGCGCTACCTCGCCCTCGGCTTCCCGGCGCTGAAGCTGCGCTTCCATCGCGGCGACTGGCGCGACGACGTCCGGGCGCTCGAGGCGGTGCGGGCGCGTCTCGGCGAGCGGCTCGAGCTGCTCGTCGACTGCAACCAGGGCTGGCGGCTGCCGTGGGACACTCAGCCCGCCTGGACCTTCAAGGACGCGCTCGCCGTGGCCCGCGAGCTCGAGCGACTCAAGGTCTACTGGATGGAGGAGCCGCTGCACCGCGCCGACCACGCCGGCATGCGTGCCCTGCGCGACGCAACCGACGTGCGCGTCGCCGCCGGTGAGATGACGCGCCAGCTGCACGAGCTGCGCGACCTGATCATCACCCGCAGCGTCGACGTGGTGCAGCCGGATGCGGCGCTGGTCGGGGGTATCACGGGCCTGAAGCGCATCGCCGTGCTGGCGCAGGAGCAGCACGTCACCTTTACACCCCACACCTGGACCAACGGCATGGGGGTCACCGCCAACGCGCACCTGGTCGCGGGTCTGTGCGACGCACCCTTCCTCGAGTTTCCCTTCGACCCGCCGGAATGGAGCCTGGCACGGCGTGACTACCCGATGGCCGAGCCGCTCGCCGCGGACCGCGAGGGGTGGATCAATCTCTCCGACGCGCCGGGCATGGGCTACGAGCTCGACGAGGCGCGCCTCGCCGCGACACGTATCGCCTAGCGCTCGGCGAGGCCTCCGAGCGCGCTCCTGAGGGGTGCGAGCCAGGGCTCGAAGTTCTTCCACTGATCCACGCCGTCGCGGTTGACGGGCTGGCGCACCTGCGCGGCACTCGCGGTGTGGATGCGTCGCTCGGTGCGGTGGAACTCGACACAGCCGGGCTCGAAGTCGAGTGCGCAGAACTCGAGGATGCGCCGCACGCCCCCCGCGACGTCCGCGATCAGCTCCTCGTGCTGCACGCGCAGGATCCGTCCCGGGAGCACCTCCTGCCAGTGAGCCATCAGCTCGACGTAGGAGCGGTAGTAGCGCGCGATGTGCTCGATGCTGTAGGTGAACTGCTGCCCGGAGGCGTACAGCTGCTTGAAGTTACTGAAGCAGCACGCCATCGCCTCGCGCCGTGCATCGATGACGCGCGCGTTCGGCAGGATCAGGTGGATGAGTCCCAGGTGGCGAAAGTTGTTCGGCATCTTGTCGATGAAGCGCGGCTTGTCGCCGCGATAGATGCGCGTGTCCTCGAGGTACTTCTCACCCAGACGCCGGCAGTCCTCGGCGCTCAGGTCGGCGAGCGCCGCCGGGTAGCGCGGCTCGGCGCCCTCGACGTCGTGCCCCTGCAGTGCCTGCACCAGGCGCGGGATGTCCGCGAGCTCCATCGTGCCCTCGACCTGCGAGTGCGAGGCGAGGATCTGCTCGATGAGGGTCGAGCCCGAGCGCGGCAGCCCGACGATGAAGATCGGCGCGTCGCTTTCCGAGCCGTAGCCGGGGCGTGCGGCAAAGAATTCGCGCGTGCACACCGACTTCTGCAGCTCGGTGTTGCGCTCGGTGATGATGGGCCGGTAGCGGCACTCGCTCTTCTTCAGCTCGTTGCCGCGCACGTAGTAGCCGAAGGACTCCTCGTAGGCGCCGCGGTCCTCGAGCGCCTTGCCGATCGCGAAGCACAGGTGGTAGCGGTCCTCGAGCTTGCGCGGTGGCACGGCTTCTTCCGCGCGCATGCGCGCGAGCTCGGCGTCCGTGAAGCGGTAGGTCTTCATGTCGGCGAGGCTCCAGTAGGCGTCGCCGTAGTCCGGGCGTGCGGCCGCCGCCGCGCGGTAGGCGACGACCGCCTCCTCACTCTGTCCGAGTGTCTTCAGCACGTGTCCGACCGAGAGGTGCAGCTCCGGATCATCGGGGCGCTCCTTGAGCAGCTCGCGGTAACGCGGCAGCGCCTGCTCGATGCGTCCCAGGCCTGCGCACACGGTCGCGTAGGTGGTGAGGTACATGCGGTTCTCGGGCTCGCGCGCGAGCAGCGTCTCCATCTGCGCCGCCGCCTCGGCGTGCTTGTGACGCTGCAGCAGCACGATCGCGTACTCGTAGCGCGCCACGTCGTGGTGCGGGGCGATCTGCAGCACCTTCGCGAGCAGCACTTCGGCGTCATCGAGGATGTCGTGCTTGACCCCGATCTGCGCCAGAAGGCGCATGGCCTCGACGTGATCACCGTGCTGCAGCAGGTACTGGCGCACCAGGCGCTCGGCGTCCGCGATCTCCCCGTCCGAGTACAGGCTGAAGGCGGTGACCACGGCCTGCGGGAGCGCCGCGAGCTTCTCGAGCTCGCCCTGGGCGTGCTGCGCCTTGGCGGGCTCGCCGTTGACGATGTACAGCGCGTGCAGAGCGCGCCAGCTGCCCACGAGTGAGGAGTTGACCAGGACCGCACGCTCGAAGGCGGCGATCGCCCGGCGCACTTCGCGCTGCGTGACGTAGCAGTGGCCGCGTTCCTGGAAGGTGCGGGGGTAGTCGGGGTAGAGCTCCTCGAGGCGCGCGAGCGTCCGGAGCGCCTCCGGGACGCGCTTCAGGAAGCGCTGTGCGACCGCGCTCATGTAGAGAAGGTCCCGGTTCTCCGGCACCTGCTTGAGGAGCGCCTGGGCGGCGCTGAGCGCCTCGCCAAACTGCTCGCGGTCGATGTGCGAGCGTACGCGGCGCAGGTCCGTCTCGAGGCGCGACGGACTTTCGACTGGGTTCACGGAGTCCATTGACGGGCTGGCGAAAAGAAACGAGGCGGGCGTCACTGCCCGCCTCGTATTCTACCGCGGCGTACCGCGTGCGGTCGCCGCTTCCCTTCCCCCGGTCACTTCCCGAAGCGGTAGTCGAAGCGCAGCTCGATCACCCGCGGACGCATCGGCGTCTCTGTGATGATGAACTGGCGGCTCGAGGTGAAGAGACTCTTGTTGACGTCCGTGATGTTCTGGCCGACCAGCGAGACGTTCCAGTTGTCCTTGCCGACGCCGAGGGAGGCGTCGAACACCGTCCACTCCGGCTGATCGTAAGCCTCGACGTTGCCGGTCGCCGACAGCGAGTGCGCCTGGTAGACCAGGCCCGCCTGACCGAAGGCATGGTACTCGCCCCAGTTCCACTCGTAGCGCGCGCGCAGATTCCACTGCAGCGGCGGGGAGTTGGCGAGGTGGCTGCCCTGCGGCCCGTAAACGCCCGATAGTCCCTGAGTCGAGCAGTTGGTCGAGGGATACGGCGCCTTGCACTGGGTCGTGATCGGCTGCCCGAAGGTCGGGCTCGCCGGGTTGTTGTTGATGAGGGACGGGGAGTTGGTCTGCTCGGTGCTGTTCCAGGAGGCCGAGCCGGTCAGCGTCAGTCCCTCGGTCACGAGCGCGACCAGCTGCAACTCGACGCCGCGCACCCGGTAGTTGGGACCGTTGGCGCCGAAGGTCAGGTTGCCGAGTCCGCATTGCGGGCAGAAGAACCCGACCTGCGCGTTGGTCCAGTCCTCCTGGTAAACGGCGCCGTTGAACTGCAAGCGTCGGTTGAAGAGCAGTGTCTTCCAGCCCGCCTCGTTGTTCACGAGCGAGTCGGAGACGTAGAAGCTCGGCGTCGCGTACTGGTACACGCCGTTCGCGTCCGGCAGGCGGTTCGATGAGCCGCGGTTGAAGCCGCCCGGCCGGTAGCCCTGCGACCAGGTGTAGTAGAGCAGCACGTCCGACGTCACGTGCCAGCTCAGGTTCGCTCGGCTCTTGAATCCGGTCGCATTCAGGTGGTTGGGGTTCTGCAGGTTCAGGTTCGTGCCGTAGGGCGGCGCGCTGCCGAACTGCCCGGCGTTCGGGTTCTGCCCGCAGATGCCGAAGTACGTCGTCGGCGCGAAGGCCTTGCAGTAGAAGCTGCCGACGTCGCCACCGGAAGTGTAATTGCGGATGTCGAAGTAGCGGGTGCCACCGGTAATAGTGAGCGTGTTCGGAATGATGTCGAAGTCGACCGAGGCGAAGGCCGCGCCCTGCGTGTAACCGCGCTGGAAGTCATCGAAGAAACCGGTGTTGGAGTTGCGCTGCCCCGGGCGGTTGGCCGGTCCCGGCCACGGCTCGATCGGCAGGTAACAGTTGTTGTTCGAGTTCGGATTCGACGCGGTCGGCGCGGCGCACTCGGGCACGCTCTTGTAGAGCCACTCGGTGTCGTCGTAGACCTTCTGGTCCTCGTAGAAGATGCCGACGAGGCCCCGCAGGCGCCAGTCGCCCGGCGTGGACAGACGCAGCTCCTGGCTCAGGTGCGTGTTGCGCTCGGTGTCGGTCCACACCGAGCTCGGGGTATAGCATTGCCCGGCTGCCGGGTTGCCCTTGGCGTAGCCGGCGCACTGGTAGTAGTAGCCGTACACGCCGCGCGCGTAGTTGGTGTAGTCCTGGGCCTGCTCGATGTTGCGTACCAGGTAGCTGCCCGCGTACACCAGGCTCAGGTCGCCGATCTTGCCGTTGATGGTGAGCGCGGTGTTCGAGAAGCGGTCCTTGGTATGGGACGGGTTGAACAGCGTCACCTGCAGGGGGGCGAGCGGCTGGCCACCCGAGGGGGCACCCAGCGGGCTCAACACGGTGCCTTCCGAGCCGTTCGGCATCTGGTAGAACACGCCCTGCGCGTTCATGTCCTGGTAGCTCTGCACCAGGAGCGCGTTCCAGTTGTCGTTGAACTGCCACAGGAGCGACGCCCGCAGACCCTGGTAGGTGAGCGGATTGATGTTGTTGGCGGCGAGGTTGTAGTTGTTGATCGAGACGCTGTTGTTCGGAACCGTGCCGCCGATGCCGTTCGCGATACCGAGATCGGTCGGTGCGCGCGAAAAGGTGCTCGGCACGTTGTCGATGTAACCGCCGCGGCTGTCGTTGAAGACGACCAGTCGTGCCGCGAGCTTGCCCTCGACGAGGGGCAGGTTGAGGACCGCGGTGACGTCGCTGTTGTTGTCACCGTGCGCGGTCGTGCCGTAGCCCGCCGTGACACTGCCCTCGGTGACATCCAGGCGCGGCTTGTTCGTGATGTAGCGCAGCACGCCGGCTTCCGCGCCGGCGCCAAAGAGGGTGCCCTGCGGACCTTCGAGTACCTCGATGCGCTCGAGGTCGGCGGCGTACACGTCGAGGTTGCGCCCCGGGAGCTGTCCGGACTGCTCATCGAGGTACACGGCGACGTTCGGGAAGCCACCGACCGAACCCTGGCCCTGTGTGCCGAGCACGCCGACGGACAGGCCGCGCATGAAGAGCGTCGACTGGCCAGGGCCCATGGACCCGGTGGAGACGCTCGGCAGGTACTTGACGAATTCGTCGATGGTGGAGACGTTGAGCTGACTCAGGGTCTCCGCGGTGAGCGCCTGCACCGTGATCGGCACGTTCTGCAGGTTTTCCTGACGGAGGTTCGCGGTGACGACGACCTCCTGCAGCTGCTCGCTGCTCGCGGTGGCGCTCGCGTTGTCCCCCGGCGCGGCGAAGACGATCGCGGTCGCGGGCGCGCTCAGGATCGCGGCCACCGCCGCGGAAATCTTCGGATTAGGCTTCATCAGCGTTTCCCCCGAGGGTTGGTTGTGATTTCCCCACTCGAACGCATCCGCCTGCCTGAAGGCGGCTCCCCGTCGAACTTGTATACCACGCGCTTGCCGCGTGCTTGAATAAACACGTCATCCGGGCATGACGCACCCGCTGCGGGTCCGTGCACCGAAGGCGTCTGCCCCACTCGCCGTAACGTGCCTTTCTCTAGCTTTTCACAGGACTAAGTTCGCTCATAGCCTAGAAAACGGATAGCCCCATCTGAAAAAGGGATCGCGCCCCGGCGGGCGTGGTGGGCGGGCCGGGACCGGCGACTGCGGGCCGCGGCGGGGCCCTGCGAAGGAGCCTTGCGGCCCCACTTGTTGCGCACACGCTGCAACCGGGAGAACCGGGGAACCGCGTGCGTCGCTCATTGCACGAGCGCCTGATAGACCAGCGTCTGGAACTCGTCGACGAAGTGCCCGTCCTTGGGCGTGTACTGCGCGAAGAGCAGCGCGATCAGGTCTTCCTTGGGGTCGACGACGAACCAGGTGGTGGCATAGCCGCTCCAGCCGTAGTCCCCGACCGATCCCAGATTGCCTGCCTGCGCGGGCCCGGTGAGCACGGATACGCCCAGCCCGTAGCGGATGCCCTCCTGCCACGTGGGTGTCTCGTGCGGCAGGTTGTCGCTCGTCATCAGCTCGACGGTCTTGCGCCCGAGGATGCGCACGCCGTCGAGCTCCCCGCCGTTCAGGAGCATGCGCGCGAAGCGCAGGTAGTCCGCCGGGGTCGCGGACGCGCCGATGCCCCCGAAGGGGTGAGCCGTGGCGCGTTCGTAGCCGTCATCGCTGCCGTAGAGCGGTTTGAGCGTGCCGTCGGGCTGCGGGGCGTAGTTGGTCGGGTAGCGGCCCGCCCGGGCGGGCGGAATGCCAAAGGCGCTGTCCTTCATGCCGAGCGGAGCGAAGATCGTTCGCTGGCAGTAGACCTCGAAGGGCATGCCGGAGAAGTACTCGACGAGATACGCCTGCACGTCGTGCGCGAAGCTGTACTCCCAGCGCTCCCCGGGACTGAAGAGCAGCGGCATCGCGGCGAGCTTCTCGGTCAGCTCCTTTACCGAGTCGAGCTTCTGGTAGTCGAGCCCGGCGGCGCGGTAGGCGCGATCGACCGGGGTGTCGCCGAAGTAGCCGTAGGTGAAGCCGGCCGTGTGGCGCATGACGTCCTGGATGGTGATCTTGCGGGCGGGCTCCTTGAGGAGCATGTGACCGTCCGCATCGAGCCCGGCGAACACCTTGACGTTCTTGAAGGCCGGCACGTACATCTCGAGCGGGTCGGTCAGCTGGAATTTCCCCTGCTCGTAGAGCGTGAGCAGCGCCACGCTCGTGATGGGCTTGGTCATGGAGAACAGCCGGAAGATGTCATCGGTGCGCATCGGGGCCCGGCTGGCGAGGTCTGCGACCCCGTAGGCCTTCTCGTAGGCGACCCGGCCGTGGCGCCAGAGCAGCACCACGACGCCTGCCTTATGCTGCTCACCGACCTGCTGCTGCATGAAGTGATCGAGGCGCTGCAGGCGCTCGGCCGAGAAGCCCGAGCCGGCGGCGGCCTGCGCCGGCGCGCACCAGGCAGCCTGCGCGGCGTGCAGCAGGAGTGCACA
>DATBBQ010000068.1:0-2817 GCA_036270915.1 Steroidobacteraceae bacterium | reverse complement strand
TGCAGCGCGATGCCACCGATCAGCTGCACGTCGAAGTGGCGCATCTTCAGGGTGCGCACTGCCGCCTCGCGCACGACCGCGAACGCCTCGGGCAGGATCTGATCGAGCGCGGTGCCGGACTTCACCCGCTCGCGGAACTCCTCCGTCTTGGCGCGCAGCGCCTCGTCGCTTAAGCCCTGGATCTGCGGTTCGAGCTGGTTCGCGGCGCGCACGAAGCGGCCGTATCCCCGGACAATCCGCTCGTTGCGGCTGCCGAAGACGCGGGTGAGAAGTTGGTGCAAGGGTGACCCGGAGTGAGGAAAAGGGCTTTGGCGACAAGCACTTATCGTGCCGGCGGCCGTCCAAAGCCGCGTATTGTACGCAATAGACGCTTCCCACGCCCAATTGGTTCGCGGGCGCGGGAATTCAAGGCTTCGGGATTTAAGGGGCCTAGTGGCCGATGTAGGAGAGCGGGTCCACCTGGCGCCCGTTACGCAGCACCTCGAAGTGCACGTGCGGGCCCGTCGAGCGGCCCGTCGAGCCCATCAGGGCAATCGGCTCACCGCGCTTGACCGTCTGGCCCACGTTCACCAGGGTCCGCTCGTTGTGACCGTAGCGGGTGACGTAACCGTCGCCGTGGTTGATCTCGACGAGCTTGCCGAAGCCTGAGCGATCGCCCACCCAGGTGACGATGCCGGCGGCGACCGCGACCACGGAGGAGCCCTTGCTGCCGGCGAAGTCGACGCCGCGGTGGAAGGCCTCGGTGCCGTCGAAGGGGTCGGCGCGCTCGCCGAAGTAGGAGGAGATGAAGCCGCTGTCGACCGGGCGGCCTTCGGGGTGGATCTCCTCCTTGAGCTCCCGCGCGAGGATCACGTTCTCGAGCGCGGTGAGCTGCGAGTCACGCAGGTCGACGCGCTTCTGCAGCTGGCTCAGCATGGAGGTGAGGTCGGGGATCTGCGCGCTCACGCCGCCGTCGGACTCGGGGCCGCCCCTCGGCGGGTCGTGATCGAAGTTGAATTCGCGGCTGTCGATGTCGGCCATCTCGGTGAGGCGCTTGCCGAGGGCATCGAGGCGCACCACGTGGGCGTTCACCTCGCCCAGGCGCATCGCCATCGCGTCCACCCGCAGCTGCAGCTGCTGCTTGAGGTCCGCGATCTGCTGTTTCTGCTGGGAGAGAAGCTCGCCGAAGCGCGTCGTGTCGGCGAGCGCCACCCGGCGGTGCTCACCGCGCCCGAGGGTGAGGCCCAGGGCAAAGGCGCTGCCCAGGACGAGGAAGGTAATGGCGCCGATGAGACTTAATGTGCGCGCTCGTGCGAGGTTGAACTGCCGCGCCGTCCCGTCCCGATTGGAGAGGAAAATGACGTTCATGCCGTACGTGTGGCCTGAGCACGGACCCCGGTGCGCGGGCCTGAGAGGCCCTGTTTTCGTTCAGGAACCCTGTACGATGCTGGCAACCCCGCTGTCATGGCTCCTCGCTGTAGACCGGTGGCTTTGCGTCCCCGCCTTTCGAGCGGGTTTGCTTTAAGACAGCCAAGGCACTATGCCCAAGATGCCCCGACGAGACAAGCGCGGGAAACCCCCAATGAGGAGTCGCGCAGGACTTAAGTCCGCGCGGGCCCATTCTGTCAAAGAGCTCCTGACGCGCACGATTCCCGCCTTGACGCAAGTCACAGAAGCGGCGGAACGCGGCAATTTCTGGCTCAAATGGCTCGCGGGCCACCTCACGCCCGAGCTTCACCAACACGTCTGCGCCGCCACGGAGCGTGACGCCACGCTCGTGGTTTTCGCCGACTCGCCGGCCTGGTCGGCACGGCTGCGCTTCGCGCTCGCCGAGCTCGAACCCGAGATCCGCGCCGCCGGGGCGGCGCTCGATTCGGTGCGCGTGCGGGTCATGCCGCGCGTCTGACGCCGCGGCGCGCCACGGAAGTTACCGGAGAGCTTCAGCCGCCGGGCGGGTGCAGCGCCGGGGCTTCGATGTAGGAGATGGGTGCGTCCGCGTGCCGCTCGAAGACCACCTCTTCCCAGCTCGAGGTGTCGCCGAGGAGCGTACGCAGCAGCTTGTTGTTGAGCGCGTGACCGGACTTGTGGCCGGAGAACTCGCCGATCAGGCTGTGACCGAGCAGGTACAGGTCGCCGATCGCGTCCAGGATCTTGTGCTTGACGAACTCGTCCTCGTAGCGCAGCCCGTCCTCGTTCAGCACGCGGAAGTCATCGAGCACGATCGCGTTGTCGAGACTGCCGCCGAGGGCGAGGTTGCGGGCGCGCAGCTTCTCGAGGTCACGCATGAAACCGAAGGTGCGCGCGCGGCTCACCTCCTTCAGAAAGGAGGTCGTCGAGAAATCCATCGACGCGCGCTGCGAGCGGCGCTTGAAGATCGGGTGATTGAACTCGATCTCGAAGTTGACCTTGAAGCCGTCGAAGGGATCGAACTGCGCCCACTTGTCGCCATCGTCGACGCGCACGCGCTTCTTCACGCGGATGAAGCGCTTCGGGCGGCGCTGCTCCTCGATGCCGGCCGACTGCAGGAGAAACACGAACGGGCCGGCGCTGCCGTCCATGATCGGCACTTCCGCCGCCGAGAGCTCGACGATCGCGTTGTCGATGCCGAGGCCGGCGAACGCCGAGAGCAGATGCTCGACGGTGGAGACGCGCGACTCGCCCTTACCGAGCGTCGTGCCGAGCATGGTGTCGCCGACGTTCTCGGCGGTGGCACGGATGTCGACGCGGTACGGCAGATCGGTGCGGCGGAAGATGATGCCCTGGTCCGGATCGGCCGGATGCAAAGTCATCAGCACCTTCTTACCGGTGTGCAGGCCGACCCCGGTGGCGCGGATCGAG
>DATBBQ010000067.1:0-5144 GCA_036270915.1 Steroidobacteraceae bacterium | reverse complement strand
CGCTGCACTACATCTGGGCCGATCCGCTCGTGTGCGACTGCCTCTACCTCGGCACGCAGCAGAACTACAACCAGTTCCAGAAGTACCAGCTCGAGCAGCAGATCGCCACGCAGCAGCAGCTCGCGGCCGTCTCCTGGTACGACTCCGGCTGGGACTGGGGCGCGTGGGGACCCTGGGGTCCGGAGACGCCGAGCGACTTCGTGTACGGCCCGCCGGGCTGGTAGAGGTCAGTTACCTGCGGGGCCCTTGAAGATCGCGCCGCTCTTCATCACGAAGCTGACGCTCTTGAGCTGCCCTACGTCCTGGAGCGGATCGCCCGGGACCGCCACGAGGTCGGCGTAGGCCCCGGGGGCGATGACGCCGAGCTGGCCGCGCTCATTCAGCAGGTCCGCGGCCTTCGAGGTCGCCGACTGTATGGCCTGCATCGGGCTCATGCCGAACTCGACCTCGCGCGCGAACTCCTGCGCGATCGGGTCTGACCAGACGAAGCCGCCGACGTCGGTGCCGAAGGCGATCTTCACCCCGGCGCGCAGCGCCTTCCGGAACGAGACGCCGTGCAGTGCGACGCGTGCCCGGTCGCGACGGCCCGCCGGCGTGTCCGGCGGATCCTGGTCGTAGTAGTACACCGAGAGCGTCGGCACGTACCATGTGCCCTGGCGCACCATCTGCGCGATCTGCGCGTCCGTGATCTCCAGGCCGTGCTCGATGCTGTCGCAGCCGCCGTCGAGCGCGCGCTGCAGCCCGATGCCGTTGTAGGCGTGGCAGGCCACCCGGCGGTGCCAGCCGTGCGCCTCATCGACGATGGCCTTGAGCTCCTCGACCGTGAGCGTCGGCTGCGAGACGAGCGCGCCGGTCTCGTCGACCCACGAGCGGTGCGTCATGTACACCTTGATCCAGTCGGCACCGTGATCGAGCTGCTCGCGCGCCGCCTTGCGCGCCTCGACGGGGCCGTCGACGATCTGCGCGCCCTTGGGCACCACGATCTCCGGCGCATAGCCCTCGAGGTTGTAGCCGCCGGTGGTGGAGATCGCGCGCGTCGCCACGAACATGCGCGGGCCCGGGATGTAGCCCTCGTTGATGGCCTGCTTGATGCCGACGTCGCCGTAGCCGGCGCCCTCGGTCTCGACGTCGCGGATGCTCGTGAAGCCCTGCTCGAGCGCGCGCCGCGCGGCGAGCACGGCGCGCGCGGCCCGGTAGGAGGCGGGGAACTTCAGGAGCTGTACGTCGTAGCCGCCCGCGGCGGGCACCTCGCCCTGGAGGAAGATGTGCGTGTGGCAGTCGATGAGCCCGGGCAGCAGCGTCGCGTCCCCCAGGTCGATGACGCGCGCGCCGTCGGGCGCCGCGCGGCCGCCGGTGGGATAGACCTCGGCGATGCGCTCGCCGCGCACCAGCACCTCGACGCCGCGGCGCGCCTGAGCGCTCGTGCCGTCGATGAGCCGCGCGGCCCGCAGCACCAGCACCGTGGGCGCCGGCGCGTCCGCCGCGGTGGCGGCGAGCGGGGCGAAGAGAAGCACACCGGTCAGGACTGCCGTAAGACGCATGAGACCCCCTTTTCGTTTCTGTGTTCTGCGGGCGCGCGCTCAGGCGCGCGGCTCGATGCGGGCGAGGTGGCGCGCGGCGGAGATCCAGGCGCCGAGCCAGCCGAGGACGACACCGGCGGCGACCAGTGCCCCGCCTTCCTCGGGGGCGAGCCCGGTGAGAACGTAGCGGCTGCCGTAGAGGCGCGCGAGCGTTGCCACCGAGTCGCCCAGCACGGTGACGATGAGCGCGATGATCCCCCACGCGATCAGTGCGCCGCACAGCCCGTAGAGGACGCCCGTGTAGAGGAAGGGCCGGCGCACGTAGGCGTTCGAGCCCCCGACCAGCTTGATCACCTCGATCTCGGCGCGCCGTGCCTGGATTTCGAGCCGGATGGTGTTGCCGATCACCGCCAGCACGCCCACGCCGAGGAGCGCCGCGGCGATCAGGAGCAGACGACGCAGCACCTCGAGGATGGCGTTGAAGCGCATGACCCACTCCGAGTCGACCTGCACCAGGTCCACTTCCGGCCACGCGGCGAAATAGCCGCGCAGCGCCTCGAGGGACGCGGCCGAGCTCGCCGCGGCGCGCGGCCGCACGTGCAGCACGTGCGGCAGGGGATTCTCCTTGAGCGCCGCGAGCGCCGCGCCGAAGCCGGAGTAGCTCTTGAAGTCCTCGAGGCCCTTGTCCGCGGGAATGAGGGTGACCTCGGCGACGTCGGCGCGCTGCTGCGCCGCCCGGGCGAGCTGCTGCGCCTTGGCGAGCGGCACGTCGGTCTTGAGAAATACCGAGACGTCCACGGCGCTCGCGAAGTTGCCGGTCGCCGCCTGCGCGTTGGTGACGAACACCTTGAGCGCCGCCGGCAGCGCGAGCGCGAGGGCGATCACGAGCACGGTCATGAAGCTCGCGAGCGGGCTGCGCGCCAGGCGCCCGAGGGAGCCCACCAGCGCCTGCAGGTGGCGGCCCGCGCTGACGCCGAGGCTCATCGGCTCGCCACCACGGAGGGCAGCGGGTCGACCGGGTCCCCGTGCACCTGACCGTTCTCGAGCGTGATCACGCGCTCGCCGAACTCGCGCACCAGGTGCAGGTCGTGGGTGGCGACCACGACCGTGACCCCGACGTCCTGGAAGCGGCGGAACAGGCGCATCACCTCGAGCGACAGGTCCGGGTCGAGGTTGCCGGTCGGCTCGTCGGCGATCAGCAGCGGGGGCTTGCTCACCACGGCGCGCGCGATGCCGACGCGCTGCTGCTCCCCGACCGAGAGCTCGAGGGGCAGCGAGCGCTCCTTGCCGAGAAGTCCCACCTGGTCGAGGGCCGCGCGCACGCGCTTGTCGATCTCCTTCAGCGGCGTCGCCGCCACCGCGAGCGGCAGGGCGACGTTGTCGTACACCGGGCGGTCGGCGAGCAGCTTGTGGTCCTGGAAGACGACGCCGATGCGGCGGCGGAAGGCGGCGATGTGGCGCGCCTTGAGCGTCTGGGTGTTGCGGCCGTTCACCAGCACCGCGCCGCGCGTCGGGCGCTCGAGCAGCGCGATGAGTTTCAGCACGGTGCTCTTGCCGGCGCCCGAGCGGCCGGTGAGGAAGACCATCTCGCCGTTGTGGATGTTGAAGCTTACGTTGTTGAGCGCCTCGCGGCCGTTGCCGTAGCGCTTGCTGACCTTGTCGAAGAGGATCACGCCGCGCCCGCCTGCGGCCCCTCGACGAGCGCCTGGGCGAAGGCGGCGGCGTCGAACTCGCCGAAGTCCTCGCTCGTCTCCCCGACGCCGACGTAGCGGATCGGGATGCGCAGCTGCTGGGCGATGGCGATCACGATACCGCCCTTGGCGGTGCCGTCGAGCTTGGTGAGCACGAGCCCGGTGACGCCGACCGCGGCGTGAAACTGCTGCGCCTGCGCGAGGGCGTTCTGGCCCTGGTTGGCGTCGAGCACCAGGAGCACCTCGTGCGGCGCGCTCGCGTCGGCACGCTGGATCACGCGCTTCACCTTCTTCAGCTCCTCCATCAGGTGCGACTGGCTGTGCAGCCGGCCGGCGGTGTCGGCGAGCAGCACGTCGCTGCCCCGGGCCTTCGCCGCCGCGAGCGCGTCGTACACCACCGCACCGGGGTCGGCGCCGGGGTTCTGGGCGGCGAACGCGGCGCCGGCGCGGTCCGCCCAGATCTTCAGCTGCTCGATCGCCGCCGCGCGGAAGGTGTCGCCGGCCGCGAGCAGGACGCTCCTTCCCTCGTCCCGGCAGCGGTGCGCGAGCTTGCCGATGGTCGTGGTCTTGCCCGACCCGTTCACGCCGACCACGAGGATCACGAACGGACGGTGCGCGGGGTCTATGACGAGCGGCTGCGCGCACGGCGCGAGGATGGCGGTGATGCTCGCCGAGAGCGCCGCGCTGAGCGCGGCGACGTCGGCGAGCTCGCGCCGCGCGACCTTGCCGCGCAGGTCCTCGAGGATGCGCTCGGTCGCATCGACTCCCACGTCCGCGGTCAGCAGCCGCGTCTCGAGCTCCTCCAGGACCGCGGCGTCGATCTGCCGGCCGCGCACCAGGTCGGCGAGATCGTAGGTCAGCCAGGAGTCGCCGCGGTTCAGGCGGTTGCGCAGCCGGCGAAGGAAGCCGGGCGCCTCCGGGGCGTCGCTGTTCTTGGGTTGGCGGCCGAACATAGGGTGGGGCATTGTAGCGGGCAGGGAGGTCTCGGATGAGGTGGCGCATGACCCGACGCGGTCGTGACAAACGTCTGCGGTCGCGGCCCGGGGCGCGGCTCGCCTAGGGACGCGCTTGGGCTCGACCGGCAAGTCGGGGGTGCGCGCCGTGCGCCGCGGCGCTTCCGCGCGCGTACTGCGCATCATCGGCGGCACGTGGCGCGGCCGGAAGCTGCGGTTTCCCGACGGTGCCGGCATCCGCCCGACGCCCGATCGCGTGCGCGAGACGCTCTTCAACTGGCTGGGCGCGCGCCTGCCCGGGACGCGCTGTCTCGACCTCTTCGCCGGCAGCGGCGCGCTCGGGCTCGAGGCGCTCTCGCGCGGCGCCGCGCACGTGACGTTCGTCGAGCAGGAGGCGCGCGCCGCACGCGAACTGGCCCTGCGCCTCATCGAGTGGGAAGCGCAGGGCGGCCGGGTCGCACGCGCGGATGCGCTGCGCTTTCTCGCCGGGACGGCGGAGGCTTACGACCTCGTGTTTCTCGACCCACCCTTT
Organism: Steroidobacteraceae bacterium; assembly: GCA_036270915.1. Taxonomy (GTDB): domain Bacteria; phylum Pseudomonadota; class Gammaproteobacteria; order Steroidobacterales; family Steroidobacteraceae; genus 13-2-20CM-66-19. Next base: position 448 of record DATBBQ010000067.1, on the reverse strand, counting down.
GACTCGGGCCTGCTGGCGCGCTCGGCCGCCGCGCTCGCCGCCCACGCCTGGCTCAGTCCGGGAGCGCTGATTTATGTCGAGGCCGGCGCCAGGGGCGAGCTGCCGTCGCTGCCGGCGCAGTGGCGGCTGCTCAAGCCGAAGCAGGCGGGCGAGGTCGGTTATTATCTGTTCGCGCACGCCGGCGCCGACGCCTGACCTGACATGAAACGCAACGCCGTCTACCCGGGCACCTTCGACCCGATCACCACCGGCCACCAGGACCTGGTGCGCCGCGCCGCCGGTATCTTCGACCAGGTGATCGTCGCGATCGCCGCCAACCCCAACAAGACGCCCATGTTCTCGCTCGACAAGCGCGTGGAGCTGGCGCGCCGCGTGCTCGTCGACCTCGGCAACGTGAGCGTACAGGGCTACTCGGGGCTCACGGTCGAGTTCGCCCGCAGGCACCAGG
>DATBBQ010000066.1:0-16643 GCA_036270915.1 Steroidobacteraceae bacterium | reverse complement strand
CGATCTCGCTGCGGGCGCCGCTTTCCGGACCCCTGGCCGCGGCGCGCAGCTCGGCGAGCTCCCTGAGTTCCGCGTCGAACTCCCCGGCGACATAACTCTCCTCCAGCAGGTGGCGCTGCACCTTGCCGCTGGTGGTCTTGGGGATGCGCTTCACCGGCACGAGCTCGGCGACCTCGAGCCCGGTCTGCTCGTTGATGAGCCGCCCCACCTGCGTCGCGAGCGGCAGGAAGTCCTCCATCGTCCCCCGGTGCAGCACGAACACCACCAGCTCCTCCGTCTCCGCCCCGGCCGCGCGCACGCCCGCGGCGACGACCTTACCGAGCTCAAGACCCGGTGCGCGCTGCGCGATCGCCTCGAGGTCGTGCGGGTAGTAGTTCTGGCCGTTGACGAAGATGATCTCCTTGGCGCGCCCGGTGATGTAGAGATCTCCGCCGTGGATCAGGGCGAGGTCGCCGGTGCGCAGCCAGCCGTCGGCGGTGAAGGCGGCGGCGTTGGCTGCCGGGTCCTCGAAGTAGCCGCGCGTGACGTTGTCCCCGGTGATGTGCACGTGGCCGACGCGGTCCTCGGCGATCTCGCGGTCCTCGTCGTCGGTGATGCGCAGCCGGCAGCCGGCGGTGGGGCGGCCCTCGGATACGAACTGGACGGCGTCGCGATCCCCCGCGGCGATCGCCTCGAGGGCGCCGCCGAGTCCCATGCGGTGGCGGTTGAGGGTGATGGTCTTGAGCGGCGCCCCGAGCGGCGGAAAGCTCACGGCGAGCGTCGCCTCGGCGAGCCCGTAGACGGTGAGCATGGCCGTGTTTGCGAGCCGCGCGGGCGCGAGGCGTGCGAGAAACTCGCGGCACAGCTCCACCGAGATGGGCTCGGCGCCGTTGAAGATGAGACGCACGGCCGAGAGGTCCAGGCCCTCGGGTATGCGCTCGCCGAGCACCTTGAGGTAGTGCTTGTAGCCGAAGTTGGGCGAGCAGAGGATCGTCGCCTTGACGCGCGAGGCGAGCGTCAGCCACAGCAGCGGCCTGCGGATGAAGAGCTCGGTCGGCATCAGGTGCGCGTGCAGCCGCGCGGCAAACATCATGATGTGAAAGCCGATGAGACCCATGTCGTGGGTGAGGGGCATCCACGAGAGGCTGACGTCCTGGTCCGTGAACGCACAGGTCGCGGATGAGGAATAGGTGTTGGCGAGGATGTTCGCGTGACTGAGCACCACGCCCTTCGGCTCGCTGGTCGAACCGGAGGAGAACTGGATGAAGGCCGTGTCGCCCGCCGCGACCTGCTGCACGTCCCCGGCGCGCGAGATGTCGTCGAGGTTGTCGACCAGGAAGGTGCGCGTGCGCAGCCGCCCGAACAGCTCCCGCTCGCCGGCCTGTTCGGCGAAGCTCTCGATGCGCTCGAGCGAGCGCCGGTCGGTGTAGAGATAGGGCGAGCCCAGGCGTCGGGCGATCCGCAGCAGCTTGTGGCGATGCTCGTCGCTGATGCCGAGCGCGACCGGCACGGGAACGATGCCGCCGAGGATCGCCGCCCAGAAGGCGTCCACGAACTGCTCGTTGTTGCCGAGAAACAGGATGAGCGTGTCGCCGCGGCGGGCGCCGAGGCGCTGCAGGTGATAGAGAATGCCGAGCGCTCGCTCGTAGAGCTCGGCGAAGCTGACCTCTTGCGCTTCGCTCTCTCCCTCGAGATAGGTGATGCTGCGCGGCGCGGTGTGGTTGGCCTGCATGAGCTCGACCAGGGTCGCGACCTTCTCCATCAGCGGCGCTCCAGGCGCATACGCAGGGGATGGCGCGTGCGCAGGTTGATCTGGGCCTCGAGCTCGAGGGGTTTGTCGGGCACGTAGGTGAGACGGTAGCGGCGCGCCACCTTGTAGAGGTGCACGAGCATCTCGAAGAGCGCGAAGGTCTCACCGATGCAATGGCGTGGGCCGGCGGCGAAGGGCATGTAGGCGAAGCGCGGCCGCTCGGCCTCGTGCTCGGGTGCGAAGCGCTCGGGCGAGAAGCGCTCCGGCTCCTGCCAGAACTGCGGGTGGCGGTGCAGGATGTACAGCGGCAGCAGCACGTTGGTCCCCGCCGGCACCGGATAGCCGCCGAGCACGTCGGCGTCGATCGTGCGCCGCGACAGCAGCCATCCGGGCGGATACAGCCGCAACGCCTCGTTGATCACCTGCTGCGTGTAGCGCAGCGCCTCCATCTGCGCCAGCTCCGGCGCGGCGAAGTCCGGGGCCGCGTCGATCTCGGCATGCAGCCGCTCGGCGACTTGCGGGTTTTGCGAGATGAGGTACCAGGTCCAGTTCAGGCCGCTCGCGGTGGTCTCGTGCCCGGCGACGATGAGGGTCATCACCTCATCGATCAGTTCGCGCTCGGGCATGGGCGCGCCGCTTTCCTTGTCGCGCGCGCTCATGAGCATCCCGAGGTAATCGAAGTGCTCCTGCGGCTCGGAGCGGCGCCGCGCGATGAGCCCCGCGACCAGCTTGGTGAGCGAGCGGAACTTGTAGGCGAATTGCAGGTTCCGTTCCGGATCCTTGGTGACCAGTTCGAAGGGGTTGCCGCCGAGCTGGCGCGACAGGCGATCCAGATCGGTGCCGAAGATCGAGCGCAGCACGATCTCCAGCGTGAGCTCGCTCATCTCGTCGGTGAGGTTCACCAGCTCGCCGCGCGCGCTCAGCTCCTCCCAGCGCAGGATGAAGCGCGCGTTCGCCTCGGCGATGAGGCGCGCGAACCGGGTGATGACGCGGCGGTGGAAGAAAGGCTGCATCATGTAGCGCTGGCTCTTCCACAGCTCCCCCTCGCTGGTCATCAGCCCCTTGCCGAGCAGGATCTTCACCCGATCGAGCCCGAGGCCCTTGGTGTAGTTCCTGTGGTTCGAGACCAGCACGCGCTTCACGTCATCCGGGTGATGGATGACATAGGTATAAGATCCGCGTGTCGGTGAGAACACACGGTAGGTGTCCCCGTGACGGGCGAACAACTCGATCATCCGCTCCAGCGAATCGTCGGTGGAGCCGAGGTCGAATTGCTGCTCAGCCTCGGGCGGCTGGGGATTCGCGGGCGCGGCGGCTGTCATGCAAGCTGTTGAAACGGAAACCTTAATCTTATATCACACCGATCTGCGCGGTGAGTGGCCGGAAGAGGCAGCGCGCGCGCTCGCGGCGCGGCTGCCGTACGCGAAGCGGCTCGCCGTCGTGCGCCCCTCGGCGCGCGCGCGGGAAAGTCTCGCCGGGATCGCGCTCGCGCTGCGGGCGCTGAGCACCGTGATGCGCCGCGAGGTGAGCCCGCGTGAGCTGGTCTTCCCCGAGGGCGGCAAGCCGCACCTGACACACACGCGCGATGCCGGGTGCGAAGAGCAGGCCGACTTCAGCATCGCGCACAGCACGCCCTTCGTCGGGTGCGCGGCGCTCGCGCGCGGCCGCGTCGGCCTCGACATCGAGGTCGGCGAGAGTAGCGCGCTCGCGCACCGGGTGGCGCGTGAGGCGGCGCTCAAGGCTGCGGGGCTGACACTCGCAGCCTATCCGCAGGTCGAGCTCGAGGCGGGCGCGGCGCGCTGCGGCGGCGAGCGCTGGCACGCGCGTGCGCTCGCAGACTTTGCCGGTGCCAGCGCCTGCCTCATGACGAGCCGCCGCGTCGCGCGGCTCGAGGCGCGCGCGATTGCGCTCGCGGACCTGTTCCGATGAGCGTCGACGACGACGGCGGGCTGCGCAACAGCATCTATCGCACGAGCACGCGCTCGGGCCGGCGTATGACACCCGCGCGGCGCTTCCTCTACCGCCTGATCGTTCCGGTCGGCTGGGCGATCATCCGCCTGTGGCTACTGATGGGTCGGGTCGTGCGCGTGGTCGGCGAGGAGCACCTCGCCGCCGCGCTCGCGCGTGCTCCCTCGCTCGTGCCCTGCTACTGGCATCAGCATCAGCTGTACTGCGGCCAGTACCTGGTCGAGCAGCGCGCGCGCGGACTGACCGTCGGCTGGCTGATCAGTCCCTCGGTGGACGGGGAGCTCGGCGCCATGCTCGTGAGGCGCCTCGGGGGCGCCGTCATCCGCGGCTCCTCGACGCACACCGGCGCGCGCGCGCTGCGCGACTACTACCAGGCGCTCGTGAAGGAGCAGGTCTCTCCGATCATCACCCCGGACGGCCCCCGCGGCCCGCGCTTCAAATTCAAGCCCGGGGCGCTGCTGCTCGCGCAGATGTCGGGGCGGCCGATGCTGCCGATGTCCTACGCGGCCACCCGCGCCTGGCTCATCAAGTGGGACCACTTCGTGATCCCCAAGCCCTTCGCGCGCATCGCGATCGCGATCGGCGAGCCCCGCTACGTGCCGCGGGTGACGGACGCGGCGACGCTCGAGCGCCTGCAGGCCGAGATGGAAGGGGAGCTCAAGCGGCTCTTCGGCGTCGCGCGCGCCGCGCTCGAGGGCCGGCCGTAGGGAAAAAGTGTGCCCCCAGCGGCGCCCGCCCGTCGCGATCGCGGCGGGATTCTGTCAAGTCATGAAAGTCATTCTTAACAGAGTCTTAGCTTGTGTTCCTTAATCAGTGTGCGAGAATCGATCGCAACCACTTAATAAATCGTGGCGACGAGTGTTCAAGTCCGTGACGCGGACGACACGTCCGATGCGGACGATTGCATAAGCTGCGGGGTGGGATTGTGGGAGGTCACGGATAATGACGACCCCGCCGCCGGACAAGCCGGCGGACTTCACTGCCTCGGACATTCTCTCGGCCGACGCTTGGACCGGACGGGCGCAAAAGCCCGTTCTCGGCATGGACGTCGTCTGCACGAAGATCGCCGTGGATTTCCAGAACATGCGCCGCGAGTCACTCGACGAATGCGTGCGGCGCAACCTCGAGCTGCTGCGCGCGGCGACCGGCTCGGACTGCGCCTTCCTCGTCGCGCTCACGCCCGATGAGCCCGTGATTGCCGACGTGCAGTTCGCGCGCAGCGCCTTCGCGCAGTGCCGCCCGGAGGCGCTCGTCGGCCAGAGCCTCGAGCACTTCACGTGGCTGCGCACGCGCCTCGAGCACCTGCGCCTCTCTGAGCTGCGCGATACCTCCGTCCCGCGTAAGGAGCAGGCCGCCGAGTGCGCGCGCTTCGCGGAGCTGCACATTGGCTCGGCGCTGCTCGTGGCGCTGCGTGTGCAGGGCAAGCCGGCCGGCTTCCTCGGTCTCGCGCACACGATGCCGCGCGGTGCCTGGGACGTGAACCAGCAGCTGCTCATGAAGCTCATCGGCACGAGTCTCGCCACCGGGCTCGAGCGTATCCGTATCGAGGCGCGCCTCGCCAAGCTCGAGGAGCGCACCAACCTCTTCCAGGCCGCGGCCAACGACGGACTGTGGGACTTCGACGTCGAGAGCAACGAGGTGTACTTCTCGCCGCGCTGGAAGGCGATGCTCGGCTACGGCGACGAGGACATGCGCGGCTCGCCCGACTGGCGCAGCCTCGTGCACCCGGACGACATGGCGCGCGTGCAGGCCGCGATCCGCGACCACGTGGCCGGCAAGACGCCGATCTTCGAGAGCACGCACCGCATGCGCCACCGCAACGGCGAGTGGCGCTGGGTCATCAGCCGCGCCACGGCGCGCGTCGACAAGCACGGCCGGCTCCTGCGTCTCGTGGGCGTGGAGCTCGACATCACCGAGCGCAAGCTCTACGAGGAGGCGCTGTTCCGCGAGAAGGAGAGCGCGCAGATCACGCTGCAGTCGATCGGTGACGGCGTCATCACGACGGACGCCAACTCGACCATCGACTACATCAACCCGGTGGCCGAGGAGCTGACCGGCTGGCGCCTGGAAGACGCCATGGGTCGCCCGGTCGAGGAGATCTTCCGCGCCTTTCACGAGGAGACCTGCGAGCCCCTCGAGAATCCGCTCTCGGTCGCCATCCGCCGCATCCGCCCGATCAAGTCCGTGCGTCCCATGCTGCTCATCCGCCGCGACGGCAACGAGCTGTATGTTGAGAGCACCGCCGCGCCCATCCGCGACGGCCACGGCCACGTCGCCGGCGGGGTACTGGTGTTCCACGACGTGTCCGAGTCACGCGAACTCAACCGCCGCCTCTCCTATCACGCGAGCCACGACCTGCTCACCGGGCTCGTCAACCGGCGCGAGTTCGAGAGCCGCCTCGAGCGGGCGCTGAAGAGCGCCAAGGCGCGCGAGGCTTCCTACGCGCTCTGCTATCTCGACATCGACCAGTTCAAGATCGTCAACGATACCTGCGGGCACTCCGCCGGGGACGCGCTCCTCGGCCAGGTGGGAGCGCTGCTGAAGTCCAAGGTACGCTGGCGCGACACGCTCTCGCGACTCGGGGGCGACGAGTTCGGGATCCTGCTCGAGAGCTGCTCGCTCGATGAGGCGATGCGCACCGCCGAGACGCTGCGCGAGGGGGTACGCAACTTCCGCTTCACCTGGGAAGACCGCGTGTTCCGCCTCGGCGCGAGCATCGGGGTGGTGCCGATCACCGCCGACAACGAGGACGTCGCCTCGATCCTCTCCGCCGCCGACTCTGCCTGCGCCGCGGCGAAGGAGTCCGGCCGCAACCGCGTGCACAGCTTTGCGGAGAATGACATCGAGCTCATGCGGCGGCGGCGCGAGATGCAGTGGGCGGCGCGCATCAACGCGGCGCTGGAAGAGGGGCGGTTCGAGCTCTACCGCATGGCGATCCAGCCTCTGCAGCGGGTCGAGCCCGGTGCGCACTACGAGCTGCTGCTGCGCCTGAAGGATGGGACCGGGCGCATCGTCGCGCCGAACGACTTCATCGCCGCGGCCGAGCGCTACGGCATCACCCCGGCCATCGACCGCTGGGTCATCGAGAACGCCTTCCGCTGGCTGGTCTCCGAGGCCGACGAGCGCGAGAAACTCCTGCGCTGCTCGATCAACCTCTCCGGTCAGAGCCTGGGCGATGACAAGTTCCTGCCGTTCGTCATCGACCAGTTCCACAAGAGCGGGCTCGACGCCTCCAAGATCTGCTTCGAGATCACCGAGACCGCAGCGGTGGCGAGCTTCAGCCAGGCGAACCGCTTCATCCAGGCGCTGAAGGAGCTGGGCTGCAAGTTCGCGCTCGATGACTTCGGTACCGGGCTGTCCTCCTTCGGCTACCTCAAGCACTTCCCGGTCGATTACCTGAAGATCGACGGCAGCTTCGTGCGCGAGATCCTGCGCGACCCGATCGACCGCGAGATGGTGCGCTCGATCAACGAGATCGGGCACCTGACCGGCAAGCAGACGATCGCCGAGTTCGCCGAGAACGCCGAGATCATCCAGATGCTCACCAGTCTCGGCGTCGACTACGCGCAGGGCTACGGCGTCGCCCAGCCGCAGCGCGTCGTCAAGTCAGCGGTCGCCTGAGCCCCGCGCGCGGCGGCTGCCTCGGCAGCCGCCGCCTGTCCACCCAGCGGCCCCCTACGGTGAGACCTGCTGCGTCATCGTTCCCGCGATCTGCGCGCTCAGGATCCGCGGATGCTGCTCGGCGTGATAGAGCGCGCTGAGGAACGACCGGTCCCACTGCGTCAAGCCGGCCGGTCGCGCGTTCTGCGGCGCACTGAACAGCCGCAGGATCGTCGGGTCATCGCCCACGTCCGCACCGAGATTGAGCTCCGCCAGTCCCGCCATGGCGAGGTAGTCGGCGATCGATGCGAGTCCCGCATGATTCGTCTTCGTGCCATCGACGATGACCAGCGCGTAGTTGAGCCCCATCACGCCCTGCGAGGTCAGCCGTGAGCCGGTGAGCACCGTCTGGGGCGGGGCCTCGATGGGCTCTCCGGCGTCAACCGGAACGAGCGTTCTGCCGTCAGGGCCGAAGAGAGTGGCGTTGTGCCACACCCGCACCGGAGGCGAAGCGTCCGGCTCGACGAACTTGTTGATCTGGGCTTGGGCGGTGGCGTTCGCCTCGAACAGCGCGCGGTGGCGGTCGTACCAGTCGCTCGCCGTGCGGTCCGCGTCGAGCGTGAACACGACGTGGAAGTTGTACGAGCCTTTTGAGCAGCCCTGCGACTCGATCGGCGCACCGGCGGCGCTCGCGATCTGCGTCAGGCGCTGCACCACGAACGCGTTCTCGTTCGCGGGCAGCCCTTGCACCGAGAAGCACAGTGGCGTCCGCCAGCGCGCGACGGAGTTGCTCTCGAAGCGCGAGGACTGCGTGATCCTCCTCACGAAGTCAGAGACCTCCTCACTGCCCGAAACGGCGCTCGCGCCCGGGGTTCCCGGGGCACCGAAGGACGGCGGGGCCGAGTAGGTCGGAGCCTGCGGAGGCAACATCAGCACAGGAGGCGCGTAGCCCTGCGGCGCGGGTGCGTATCCGGGCGCGGCAGAAGGCGCTGCGTAGGCCGGAGCTGGCGCGTAGGCTGGCGGCGGCGCGTAGGCTGGCGGCGGCGCGTAGGCCGGCGGCGGCGCGTAGGCCGGCGGCGGCGCGTAGGCTGGCGCAGGGGCGTAGGCCGGCGGCGGCGCGTAGGCTGGAGGCGGCGCGTAGGCTGGCGCAGGGGCGTAGGCCGGAGGCGCGTAAGCCGGCGCAGGGGCGTAGGCCGGAGCCGGTGCGGTCGGTGGCGGCGCATAGGCCGGCGGTGTGTACGCCGGCTGCGGCGGCGGCGTGTACTGCTGTGCCACTGCGACCGTGAGCAGCAGGCACGGGATGAGGAGCAGCACGGCCGACAGTGTTGACGTCGAGCGCGGCGACGACTCCACTGCAGGGGTCGGTTGTTTGTTCATGGCCTACCTCCCAACACAGACTCGTGAGACCTCACGGGCCGGTGCGGCCGGTTTGCGCGTCGTTTCGATCTCGCGACGGATGCAGCATGGACCGTCACCGGTTGCCGCGGATGCCCGCGGCTCGCTATGGATGCCGGCGGCAGGAATGCCGGAACTCGGCACCACCGAGTGAAGTACCCGGCGCTAATGAGAGTTGCACCGAGGATCTATCGCGTCAAGCAGCGCCCGGTGAAGTCGACGCTCCCGCCGGAGCGTTCCCGGCGGATGCTGCCTGCGTCGCCCGCCGAGCGGCCGCCATGGGGCCGCGCGTCTCGCGGCCACTGGATGGGCGTGTCTGGCGCGGGCATAGTCCTGCGCCATGCGCGACACGCTCCTCGGCTTCTCTCTGCTATTGATAGCGGCGGCAGCTGCGAATGCTGCGCCGGCCGCCACGACGCCGGAGGACCTGCAGAGCGTGACCATCGAGGCGCGCCGCCATGCAGAACAGCAGCGCGCCAAGGCCTTCGTCGACCGGGTGGTCGTGCAGCGCCTGGACCAGGCCTACCCGGTGTGGCGCGAACCGGTGTGCGTCGGCATCTTCGGCGCGTCCGCCGCCCAGGAGCAGTTCATCCGTGCCCGCCTGTCACAGATCTTCACCCGGGCGGGTGCGCCGCTCGGCGCCGCCGGCTGCCCGGCGAATTTCCACATCGTCATCACGGCGCACGCCGACGCGCTGGTCGAGGCCTGGACGACACGCTTCGACGGGTACGCCGTCACCGGCTGGCACGCGCAGAAGCAGCGTCTCGAGCAGCCACGGCCCATCCGCGTTTGGTACGGTGTCGATGTGGTCGCCGCCGACGGCACGACCTCGGGGGGGACCTGCCCAGGGCAGTCGCAGGCGAGCGAGGTGCGCGTGGTCTGCGGCGCCTTCGCCACGCGGCTGCAGTTCAACGAGGTCACGCGCTTCGATTCACTCGTGATGATCCTCGACCTGGAGCGAGTGAGTGACTTCAGCCTCGGTCAGCTGGTCGACTACATCGCCCTCGTCGGGCTCACGCGCGTCAATCTGGACGCGCAACTACGCGGCGAGCCCACGCTGCTCGGGCTGTTCCACGTGCCGCGCGAGGAGCGGCTGCAGGGACTGAGCGACTGGGACCGCGCCTTCCTCGCGGCCCTCTACCACAGCAATCTCGCCACGCGCGGCCAGGACGCCGACATCGCCCGCGCGATGGTGGGCACGCTGGAGCACTAATCCAGGCGCATCGACAGATCGACGGCCCGCACGTGCTTGGTGATCGAGCCGACGGACACGTAGTCGACGCCGGTTTCGGCGATCGCGCGCACACTCTCGAGCGAGACGCTGCCGGAGGCCTCGAGCAGCACGCGCGCGCCGCGCGCGTCCCGCAGGGCGACGGAGGCGCGCATGTCACTCAGTGAGAACTCGTCCAGCATGATGATGTCGGGGGCCGCGGCGAGCGCCTCCTGGAGTTCGTGGGCGCTCTCCACCTCGACTTCGATGCGCACCGTGGGCGCGTGCGCGCGCGCGGAGGCGATCGCCGCCGTGATCGAGCCGGCCGCGGCGATGTGGTTCTCCTTGATGAGGACCTGGTCGAACAGACCCATGCGGTGGTTGTCGGCGCCGCCGCAGCGCACGGCGTACTTCTGCGCGGTGCGCAGCCCGGGGAGCGTCTTGCGCGTATCGAGGATGCGGCAGCGGGTGCCGGCGATCGCGTCCACGTAGGCGCGCGCCGCGGTCGCGATGCCCGAGAGCAGCTGCAGGAAATTGAGCGCCGTGCGCTCGCCCGTGAGCACCGCACGCGCGGGGCCGGCGATCTCGAAGAGCGTCTGCTCGGGCGCGAGTCGCTCGCCATCGGCCGCGTGCCAGGTGAGCTCGACCGCGGGGTCGAGCTGGCGGAAGGTCTCCTGCGCCCAGGGCCGGCCGCACAGGATGGCCGTCTCGCGGGCGACCACTCGTCCGCGCACGCGCTGGCTCTCGGGCACGAGCGCGGCGGTGACGTCGCCGCCGCCGACATCCTCGGCGAGCGCCGCGGCGACCTGACGCGCGAGATCTGGCGGCAGCTCGGGCACTAGCTCATTTCATGAACGGCAGGCCGTGGCTCTGTCCGGCCATGCACATGAGCATCGGGATCGAGAGGATGAAGTTGACTCGCGAGGCCATGCCGGCGGTCTTGCGGGCACGCGCCTTGTCCTCGTCGCTCGCGGCGACGATGCCGAGGATCTTCTTCTGGGCCGGCCAGATGATCGCCCAGACGTTGACGAGCATGATGGTGCCGAGCCAGGCGCCGACGCCGATGACGCGCGTGCCCTCGGCGAGCGTGAACGCATGGAGGAAGTTGCCCTGGCTGCCGAGCAGCCACGCGCCGCCGACCCAGGTCGCGACCGCACCCCAGCGGAACCAAAACAGCGCCCGCGGCGCCACGTATTTGCTGATGCCCGCCCCGCCCGGGCCGCCCTTGTCGGCCGCCGCGTCGGCCATTGCCGGGGTCTGGGCGACGTTGAAGTAGTAGAGGAGGCCGATCCAGAACACGCCCGCGACGATGTGGAACCAGCGCGCGAAGCCGAGCTCGTAGAAGTGACCGCCGCCCAGGATGAAGGCCAGGATTAGGGCGATGATGATCCCGGTGATCAGCGCATAACGGTGGTTATTCAGAAGGATCATGACTCTATGCCTCCAAGTTATTGTTTCTATGGGCCGGCCAGGCGAGCGGCGTTTGAAGAATAGGCGAGGCACCCCCATAATTCAACGCACGCTCAACATGCGGACGACGCGCTCGAGGGACCTTGAACGGGGCTGATTCCAAGCTCGCCGGGCGCGTGGAGCGCCCGCCGTCGCCGTGCATCAACGTGTGCGTCCTGGACGCAGGCGGGCGGTGCACCGGCTGTCTGCGCAGCGCAGAGGAGATCGGCCGCTGGATGTCGATGAGCGCCGAGGAACAATGGCAGCTGCTCGAGCAACTCGCGCAGCGGCGCAAACTTACGAGGTAATCAAGACGATGGACGTCGTGGAACGGATCAAGAACGAGCTCAGCTCCAGCCCCGTGGTGCTCTTCATGAAGGGGACACCGGACTTCCCGCAGTGCGGCTTTTCCGCGCAGACGGTGGCGGCCCTGCGCGCCGTGGGTGCGGAGTTCAAGCACGTGAACATCTTCGAGGAGCCGGAACTGCGCGAGGCGCTCAAGCGCTACTCGAACTGGCCCACGTACCCGCAGCTATACGTGAACGGTGAGCTCGTCGGCGGCTGCGACATTGCCCTCGAGATGTATCGCAGTGGCGAGCTGAAGAAACTCGTCGCGGAGGCGGGCGCGGCCGCAGCCTAGGCCGGCGCACCCGGCGCCAGCGCCGCGGCTGTCAGCAGCACGAGGGCGCCTGATGTGACATGGCCTGTTTTCATGGTCTCTCCCTGTGGTTCTTGATTGTCGGGTGAGCGGAGTCCCCGCTACGCGCGATTTGTTGGGATGTCGGATTCCGCCGCTGTGCGCGATTCTCGCGCGCCAGGTGACTTGCGTCAGCCGCGACGTTCGGCGACCGCGATGCCGTCGCGGCTGCTGCACCGCACATCCGACTCGAAGCGTTGACTGGACGCGACACTGGACGATGGGCGCATCCGCGTAGCTCACGCGGTGGCGGCTCGGTACAGTGGCACTCCCGCGCGCGGAGGGAATCAGGCGGGAGGATTTTCCTCGTCCGGCTCGGTTGTGGCGCCCCCCGCCCAGCCGAAGGCGCGCGCGCGCTCTTCGGCGGCCGCGTGGCTGTCGCGCAGGCGATTACAGACAAGGCAGAAGAGCTCGGCGCTGCGCTCGGCATCGTAGCGCGCGTTGTGCGCGCTGCCCGAATCCCACTCCAGGCCCGCGACGCGGATCGCCTTGGCGAGCACCGTCTGTCCGAGCGCCGCGCCGGCGAGCGTCGCGGTGTCGAAGCAGGAGAAGGGGTGGAAGGGATTGCGCTTCACGTCCGCACGCGCAACCGCCGCGTTGATGAAGGCGAGATCGAAGGCCGCGTTGTGCCCGACCAGGATCGCGCGCCGGCACTGGTAGGCGCGCACCGCGTGGCGCACCTCGCGGAACAGCCGCTGCAGCGCGTCACGCTCCGGCAGCGCCGGGCGCAGCGGATGATGCGGGTCGATACCGGTCACGGAGAGCGATATCGGGTCCAGGCGCGCGCCTTCGAAGGGCTTGACGTGAAAGTGATGGGTCGCGCCGCGCCTGAGCGTGCCGTCCGGCTCCATGTCGATGAGCACCGCGGCGATCTCGAGCAGCGCATCGGTCGCGACATGGAAGCCGCCGGTCTCGACGTCGATCGCCACCGGCAGATAGCCGCGGAAGCGCCGCGCCATGAGCGGCGCCGCCGGCACCGGCGCGACCGTTTGCGGGTCGCTCGTTTCGCTTCCGCTCACGCGCGCCCGTCCGCGCCGAGGAGTCGCCAGGCGATCGCCTCGCCCGCCCGCAGCGGTACGAGGTCATCGCCCTCGAAGGGGTAGTGCAGGGGCACCGTCCACGCCTCGCGTACCAGGGAGACGGTGTCGCGGTTGCGCGGCAGGCGATAGAAGTCCGCGCCGTGCTGCGAGGCGAAGCCCTCGAGCTTGTCCAGCGCGCCCGCCTCCTCGAAAGCCTCGGCGTACAGTTCAATGCCGGCGTGCGCGGAGAAGATACCGGCGCAGCCGTGCGCGGCCTCCTTGGCGCTGCGCGCGTGCGGAGCGCTGTCGGTGCCGAGGAACAGGCGCGGCGTGCCGCGCGCGACGGCGTCGAGCAGCGCCTTGCGGTGCGCCTCGCCCTTGAGCAGAGGCAGGCAGTAGTGGTGCGGGCGGATGCCGCCGCTGAAGAGTGCATTGCGGTTCATCAGCAGGTGCTGCGGCGTGACGGTCGCGGCGATCCCGGCGCGTGCGCCGAGCACGAACTCCACGGCCGCCCTCGTGGTGATGTGCTCGAACACGATGCGCAGGCGCGGGTGGCGCTGCGCGAGCGGGGCGAGCACGCTATCGATGAAGCGCGCCTCGCGGTCGAACACGTCGACCGCCGGGTCGGTTACCTCCCCGTGGACCTGCAGGACGAGGTCGACCTCCGCCATGCGCGCGAACACCGCCTCGAGGCCCGAGATGTCGGTGACGCCGGCGTCGGAGTGCGTGGTCGCGCCGGCCGGGTAGAGCTTGGCGCCATGCACGAAACCGCTGGCGCGCGCGCGGCCGATCTCCTCGGGAGTCGTGTGGTCGCTGAGGTACAGCGTCATCAGCGGCTCGAAGCGCGCGTGCGCGGGCAGCGCCGCGCGGATGCGCTCGCGGTAGTCGCGCGCCGCCTCGGTGCTCGTCACCGGCGGCTTGAGGTTCGGCATGACGATGGCGCGCGCGAAGCGCGCGGCGCTGAAGGGCACGACGGCCGCGAGCGCCGCGCCGTCGCGCAGGTGCAGGTGCCAGTCGTCCGGGCGAGCGAGGGTGAGGCTGTGCATCAGGTGGCCTTCAGGACCCGCAGTGGGTCCTGGTGCATGAGCAGCTCGAGCGCGAAACGCACGCCGAAGCCGGTCACATCCGTGGCGACGTGCCCGAGTCCGCCGCTGCGGGTGGCGGCCGAGAGGTCCACGTGTGCCCAGGGCAGGTCCGGCGGCACGAAGCGGTTGAGGAAGCGCGTCGCGAGGATGTGATCGCCCTTGCCCTCGAGCGCGCACTGCAGGACGTCGGCCACGCGGCTCTCCAGATCCTGGTCGAAGTCCTCTTCGAAGGGAAAATTCCAGACGCGCTCGCCGCTCGTGCGGCCTGCCTCGTAGAGCACCGGGGCGAGCGCGGGGCGGTTGGTGAATACCCCGCTCATGCGCTCGGTGAGTGAGTACACGCACGCGCCGGTGAGCGTCGCGAAATCCAACATGAGGCGCGGGCGGGTACGCGCGGCCAGCGCGAGCGTGTCGGCGAGCACCATGCGCCCCTCGGCATCGGTGTGGATGACCTGGATCGTAACCCCGTTGGCGGCGCGCACCACCTCTTGCGGCCGGTAGGCGTGCGGGCCGATGCGATTCTCGGTGATCGCGAGCCACGCGTCCGCCGCGAGCGGGGCGCGCAGCTCCGCGAGCGCAACCAGTGTCGCGAGGGCCACCGCGCTGCCGGACATGTCGGTGTGCATGTCGAGCATCGAGCGGTGTGTCTTGAGGTTGACGCCACCGGTGTCAAAGAGAATGCCCTTGCCGACGAGGGAGACGTCGACCCGCGCGGCGCGGCGCCGCTTGGGACGGTACTTAAGGTGCGCGATGCCCGCGCCCCCTTCGGCATTGCCGGCCGCGACCGCGAGGAAGGCGTTGGCGCCGAGGCGCCGCAGCGCGCCCTCATCGAGCCAGCGCAGCGCCAGGCCGTGTGTGCGCGCGAGGCGCGTGATCGCGGTGCGGTAGCCGCGTGCATCGAGCACGTTCGGCGGCAGCGCCGTCAGCCAGCGCGCGAGATTGCCGCCGCGCGCCGCGGCGGCGGCAAAGCGCGTGTCGACGCCGTGGGCACCGATGAGCTGCAGACGGCGGATGCGGCGCGCATCGGGTGTCGGCGCGCGGAAGCTCGGCAGTTCGAAGGCGTGCGCGAACGCGGCGGCGAGCAGTGCCTCGAGCCCGGCGCGTGACTGCGCGGCGGCGCCCGGGGCGCTCAAGCCCACGGTCTCGGGGTTGCGCCCGGCGGCCTCCTTCATCATGCGCCCCGCGAGTGACAGCCGTTCGAAGGCGCTGGCCTCGGGCTTGAGATAGCCGATGACGGCGAGCGTGTGCTCACGGTTGCCGAGCGAGGTGGAGCGTACGCTGCCTGCGCGCGCGGGAGCGCGCGCATTGAGTTCCTGCCAGCGGCGCGCGTCCGGCAGTCCCCGCAGCGCCGCATCCGTCAGCGGCAGCGGCAACATCGCCATCACCACGTCTGGCGGGCGCTCGGCCGCGGCGCGCGTGGCGCTGATCACCGGGGCGTGCGCGCTCGGCAGCAGCGAGCGATTGAAGGCGGCGGAAGCCCTTGAGCTCACTTGCTTTAGCTGCCGCTGCTCGCCATCATTACCTATTCTAACGCGACCCGGTACGACACGCGCACGCCGCATCCGCGTGCGCCGCCTCAAGGATCGTGCGGGCCGCACGGATCGCGCCCCGAGCAGGATCAATGACCGACCTTCCGAAGCTAGAGGATCTGGATCCCGTCGAAACGCGGGAATGGCTGGAATCGATCGATTCGGTGCTCAAGATCCACGGACCCGAGCGCGCGCACTATCTGCTCGAGCGTCTCATCGATTACACGCGCCGGAGCGGCGCTTACCTGCCGTTCAAGCCCAACACCGCCTACGTCAACAGCATCCCCGCCGCGCGTGAGCCGGAGTATCCCGGTAATCGCGCGCTCGAGCGGCGCATCGAGGCGTACATCCGCTGGAACGCGCTCGCGATGGTGCTCGCGGCCAACAAGGCCTCCTCGGAGTACGGCGGCCACCTCGCGAGCTACGCTTCCTCGGCGACGCTCTACGAGGTCGGCTTCAATCACGTCTGGCGCGCGCCGAGCGACGCGCACCCGGGCGATATGGTCTTCATGCAGGGACATTCATCGCCCGGCATCTACGCGCGCGCCTACCTCGAGGGGCGCATGAGTGACGAGAACCTCAAGTACTTCCGCCAGGAGGCGAGTCACCCCGGCGCGGGACTGTCCTCTTACCCGCACCCGTGGCTGATGCCCGACTTCTGGCAGTTTCCGACGGTCTCCATGGGGCTGGGTCCCATGATGGCGATCTTCCAGGCGCGCTTCACGCGTTACCTGGAGCACCGCGGCCTCGTGAAGCCCTCCGACCAGAAGGTGTGGGCGATCCTCGGCGACGGGGAGATGGACGAGCCGGAGTCGATGGGAGCGCTCACCATGCCGGTGCGCGAGGGCCTGGACAACCTCATCTTCGTCATCAACTGCAACCTGCAGCGCCTCGACGGGCCGGTGCGTGGCAACGGCAAGATCATCCAGGAGCTCGAGGCGGCGTTCCTCGGCGCCGGCTGG
>DATBBQ010000065.1:0-12447 GCA_036270915.1 Steroidobacteraceae bacterium | reverse complement strand
ATGCCCAGATCGCTTTGCTTGTAGTCGCCTTCTACGTAGTAGCTGAAGGAGCCGCTTCGACCCCCGAATTCGGCGGCCGGTTGGAAGGTGCCGAAGCTGCCGCCGTAGAGTGACACCGAGCCGCCGGGCTCGATCACACCGCTGTTGGTGGTCAGGTCGATGATGCCCGCGGTGCGCAGGCCATACTCCGCAGGCAATGCTCCCGTGATGAGACTGAGCGAGGAAATCAGGCGCGGACTGAGCGCCTGACTGAAGACGCTGATGCCCTCGGGCAGGATGATGCCGTTCAGCCGGTACTGCAGCCCGTTGTGGTCGGCGCGCACGTGGACCTGTCCAAAGGAGTCCTGAACTACGTCCGGCGCCTGCAACAGCACCTGATTCATCGACTGATTCTCGCCTCCGGGAGCGGCGGCAATCGCATTGTTGTCGATGGTGTACGTCGAGGCGCCGGTCTGCGTCTCGATGCTCGCACGGGCCTCATTGAGACGTCTGGCCGTGATGACGACGGTTTCCACGGAGCTTGCTGGGTCGGAGCCCGGCGCCGCGGCGGCGGCGGCGGCGTCGCCGGTCGCGGAACTGGTCGCGCTGCCGGCCGCGCTACTGTCGCCGGGGGACGGTGCAGAACCGGGCTCGGTGGCCGCTCGCGCCGGTGATGAGGTCAGGGCGGCGAGCACAGGGAAGATGGCTAAGGCGAGCACCGCACCTGCGGCGCCCCGGTATCGGGAACAAGTCATGGACGTTCTCCACAAGAACTGAAAGCGAAACGGCGCCCGATCGCTCGGGCGTCACGTGTCTCGGGGTCGAGAACTCAGTTCAGACTTGCGGGGGACCGCGACTGCGGGGAGGCGGCGGGTCGACGGCAACGATCGCGTAACCCGGCTCGGGAACGCGGACGATCGCGGCCAAAGGAAGCGAAAGGCCGGCAGCGTGCGCGGCAACCGGACTGGCGATCTGCGAGAAGGCGTGACAAGTCGGGCACGCCCCACTGTCCAGAGCGTGCCCGTCTGCGTGCAGGCTCGCCCCGGCGGTGCTGCCCTGGCTTAAGTGGCTGAGCTCATGCAATACCGCCCCGTGCTGCGCGAGCAGCAGGAACAGCGAGAGGAGCCAGGTGAGAGAACGTCTAGACATAACTAGGGCAAAGCCCAGGCGAGTGTAGCGCGCGCGCAAGTCGCGTTTCCAGACGTGCCGCACAATAGTGCCGGATCGCACGCGCCTCGCCCGCGAGCACGCAGTGCCCCGTCCCCGAGGTCAGCGCAGGTAGAAGTCCGGGCGACTCTTCTCCAGGTGCCGCTCTGGGTGAGCGAGCGGCGTGAACCCGCATCCTTCGTACAAGGTATGCGCGTCGCGCGTCACCAGCATCCAGCGCCGCAGGCCCTGCAGGCGCGGATGCGCGAGCGCCATGTCGAGCATCGCGCGCGCGAGTCCTTTGCCCCGGTGCGCGTCGAGCACGTACACGTCGCAGACGTAGCAGAAGGTCGCGCAGTCGGTGACGAAGCGCGCGAATCCAACCTGCGCACCGTCCGCCTCGTAAGCGCCGATGCACAGCGACCCGGCCACCGCGCGCGCGAGCACCGCGCGCGGCAGACCGCGCGACCAGTACGCCTCGCGCAAAAAGCGGTGCATCGCCTCGAGGTCGAGCCGGACCGGGTCGTCCGAGAGCGCGTAGTCGCCGTGTGCGCAGGTGACGGGGGCGTTCAAGATGGAACTCCGATTTGACGGGTTACTGCCTAGGGTAGCCGTCGCGCGGGGAGGTCCACCACCGGCCGGGGATGGCGTACCTTAGAGCGCATGACGGCGCCGGGAATCTTCTGTCCCCTGTGCCGCTGGCGCCCCGAGGCGTCCAGCCGCTGGGTGTGCACCCGCAAGCTCGGGGGCTGCGGCACGAGCTGGAACACCTTCGAGACCCACGGCATCTGTCCCAAGTGCCGGTGGCACTGGGAGATCACGCAGTGCTTCCTCTGCCAGCAGTTCTCGCTGCACCGGGACTGGTACCACGACCCGGACATCGCGCCCGCCGCGGCGCGCGAGACCGAGCTGGCCGAGAGCTGAACCGGCGTCGTTCGCGCGTGGGCTGCCGCGCTAGACGCGCAGCGCGCCCCTCGGGCGCCCCGCCTCGTCGATGAGCGCGTGCGCCTGGAGCCACCCGCGCGCGTCCGCCGAGTCCTCATCGAACCAGGCGCGCGTACCGCCCAGGCGAAAGCTGTAACCCCATGCGTCCATGTCGGCCATTAGGCGCGCGCGGCCGACGTGCGGCAGCTCGTCCGCGAGCAGCAGCTGCAGGTAGCACACCGCGCACTCCTCGAGGTCGTCCCCGCCCGCGTCGCGGTCGAGGCCGGCGCGCCGCTCCGGACTCATGCACACGTAGTGGGCCGCCTCGTGCAGCACCGAGTGCACGGGCGTATCCAGCCGCGCGTAGAGGCGCGCGCCCCTGAGACCCGCCTCGCTGTCGCCCCAGTAGGAGCCCGGGATCTGCTCCCCGGGGGCGCTGAGGACGAGCTCGAGCCCGAAGTGCGCGAGCAGCCGAGCGAGCTCCAGGCGGTCCGTACCGCCGAGGCGCAGCACGGCGGCGCCGAGCGGTGCCACGGCCGGCGCGCCGCTCATGCGCTCACAGGCTCGTGAGGAGCCGCATGACGCGGTCGGCGAGGTCGCGCGCCATGTCCACCTTCAGGGTGTCCTCCTCGTGGGACTTCGCGAGCAGCAGCGGCTCGCTGAAGCTGTACGTGCGCACCTCGGTCAGCTCCTGCGGCGCGAGCAGCTGCTTGCTCTCGGAAGACACCGAGACCGTGACCGAGTAGCTCACCTCGTACTCGTTCGGCTGGTTAGTCGCCGACACCGAGATGACGCGCCGCGTGACCGTGTCCTTGAGCACGCTCACGACCGCGGAGGCGCTCGCCTTCGCGGGCGCGAGGCTGGCGCCGTTGGTGAGGAGCGCGTGCCGCAGGCTCTGCACGAAGTCGGTCTGCCGGTCGGGTGCCTCGAGGTAAGGCGTCTTCACCACCGTGGGCAGCTTCGCGCGCCCCTGCAGGTGAAAGCCGCAGCCGGCGATGAGCGCCAGCACGAGCGCCGGCCACGCGCGCGCCATCAGATCACCACGTTGACGAGCTTGCCCGGCACGACGATGACGCGCCGCACCGCCTTGTCGGCGACGAAGCGCCGGACGCGCTCGTCGGCGAGCGCCGCCGCGCGCACCGTCTCCTCGTCCGCGTCCACCGGCACGACCACGTGGCCGCGCAGCTTGCCGTTCACCTGCACCACGATCTCGTGGGTCGCCTGCTCGAGCGCGGCGGGGTCCGGCAGTGGCCAGGGCTCGTCGATCACCGCGCGCGTCTTGCCGAGTGCCTGCCAGAGCGCGTGGCACACGTGCGGGATCACGGGCGAGAACACCAGGGTCACGATCTCGAGCGCCTCCTGGCGCACCGCGCGACCCGCGGGGCTGTGATCGTCGAAGAGCTTGACGGCGTTCAGCACCTCGATCATCGCCGCGATCGCGGTGTTGAAATTGCGCCGCCGGCCGATGTCGTCGGTCGCCTTGGCGAGGCGCCGGTGGGCGAGGCGCCTGAGCACGCGCTGCGCCTCGTTGAGCTGCGCGGGCGCCGGGGCCGGCCCGGCCGCGACGTGCTCGTAGACCGCGCTCCACAGGCGGCGGATCTGGCGGAACGCCCCCTGCACGCCCTCGCCCGACCACTCGAGCGTCTGCTCGGGCGGCGAGGCGGACATCATGAAGAGACGCGCCGTGTCGGCGCCGAAGCGTTTGACGATCCCCTCGGGGTCGACGCCGTTGCCCTTGGACTTGGACATGGTGCCCAGGCCCTCGTGCTCGACGGCGAGCGTCACGTGCTCGGGGGTATCGACCTCGTAGGTCACGCTGCCGTCGGCCGCGCGCCGCTCGTCCACGTCCTCGGGGTTGAAGTAGCGCTTTCGCTCCCCCGGGGCCTGGTGCGAATAGATGTGATTGAGGACCATCCCCTGCGTGAGCAGGTTGGTGAAGGGCTCGGCGAACTTCACCAGCCCCATGTCGCGCATCACGCGCGTCCAGAAGCGCGAGTACAAGAGGTGCAGGATCGCGTGCTCGATGCCGCCGATGTACTGGTCGGTCGGCAGCCAGTAGTCGACGCGTGCGTCCACCATCGCGCGCTCGTCGTCGGCGCAGGCGTAGCGCAGGAAGTACCAGGACGAATCCACGAAGGTGTCCATGGTGTCGGTCTCGCGGCGCGCCGCGCCGCCGCACTTCGGACAGCGGCACTCGTAGAACGCGGGCGTCTTGGCGAGCGGGTTGCCGCTGCCGTCGGGGACCAGGTCCTCGGGCAGCACCACCGGCAGCTGCTCATCCGGCACCGGCACCTCACCACAGGCGCCGCAGTGGATGATCGGGATCGGGCAGCCCCAGTAGCGTTGGCGCGAGATGCCCCAGTCGCGCAGCCGGTAGTGCACGCGCTTGCGGCCGAGGCCCTTCGCCTCGAGCGCCGCGGCGATGGCATCGACCGCCGCTTCGAAGCCGAGGCCGGAGAACTCGCCGGAGTTCACGGTGGCGCCGTACTCGGCATAGGCGGCAATCCACGGAGCGCGCACCTCCTCGTAGGCGCCGCTCGCAGAGCGCACGACGGTGACGATCGGCAGGTCGTGCTTAAGCGCGAATTCGAAGTCACGCTCGTCGTGCGCCGGCACGCCCATGACGGCGCCCTCGCCGTAGCCCATGAGCACGTAGTTCGCGACCCACACCGGAAGCGCGGCGCCGGTGAAGGGATGCAGCACGTGCAGCCCCGTCGGCATGCCCCTCTTCTCCTGGGTGGCAACGTCGGCCTCCATGACGCTGCCCCTGCGGCACTCCTCGACGAAGGCGGCGAGCCGTGCGTCGGCCTTCGCGGCCGCGAGTGCCAGCGGGTGCTCGGCGGCGACCGCCATGAAGGTGGCGCCGAAGAGCGTGTCGGCGCGCGTGGTGAAGACGCGCAGCGCCGCGTCCGCGCCGGTCGCCGCGCGCGCATCGGGCGCGTATGGAAAGGCGATCTCGACCCCCTCGCTGCGGCCGATCCAGTTGGCCTGCATCACGCGCACGCGCTCGGGCCAGCCCGGCAGCGCGTCGAGCGCCGCGAGCAGCTCGTCCGCGTAGCGCGTGATGTTCAGGTAGTACATCGGGATCTCGCGCTTCTCGATGAGCGCGCCGGTGCGCCAGCCGCGCCCGTCGATCACCTGCTCGTTGGCGAGCACGGTCTGATCCACGGGATCCCAGTTCACCACCCCGGTCGTGCGGTAGGCGACGCCGCGCTCGCGCATGCGCAGGAACAGCCACTGGTTCCAGCGGTAGTAGTGCGGGTCGCAGGTCGCCAGCTCACGCTCCCAGTCGATCGCGAAGCCGAGGGCGCGCATCTGCGTGCGCATTGTGGCGATGTTCTCGCGCGTCCACTTCGCCGGCGGCACGCGGTTGCTGATCGCGGCGTTCTCGGCCGGCAGGCCGAAGGCGTCCCAGCCCATCGGCTGCAGCACGTTGTGACCCTGCATGCGCATGTAGCGCGCGAGGACGTCGCCGATCGTGTAATTGCGCACGTGCCCCATGTGCAGCCGCCCGGAGGGGTAGGGGAACATGGAGAGGCAGTAGAACTTCGGCCGCGCAGGATCCTCGCGCGCGGCGAAGGCGCGCCGCTCGGCCCAATACTGCTGCGCGGCGGGCTCGATGGCCGCCGGATCGTAGCCTTCTTGCATCGTGGTTAGGGCAGGCGCAGCGGCACGAAAATCTGAGCATCCTGACGCTGAATCAGCAGCGCCACGGTCTTGCCGGAGCCGTTGGCGGCTTCCTGCAGCTCCTTCACGGTGTTCACGCGCTTGCCGTTCACGCCGAGGATGATGTCACCCGGCTCCACGCCGGCGTCCTGCCCCGGACCTGCCACTTCCTCGACCAGCAGGCTCCCCTGCGTCCGCGCGACTCTTCTCCTGGGGCTGCAGCGGGCGCACCGTGAGCCCGAGGGCGCTCGCGCTCACCGGGGCGTGCTGCGGCTGGGTGCCGCCGCGGTTCGCCACCGTCTGCGGCTGCTCCTTGAGCTCCTCGATCCTGACACTGACGTTCTGCTGCTTGCCGTTGCGCCACAGGACGAGCGTCGTATCGGCGCCCGGCTTCATGGCGGCGATCGCCCCGGAGAGCTCCCCGTAGCGCTCGATGGCGCGGTTGCCGACCGAGAGGATCACGTCGCCCGCGGCGACCCCGGCCTTGGCCGCGGGACCGTCCTTGTCGACCGAGCTGACCAGGGCGCCGTGCGGGCGATCGAGGCCGAAGGACTCGGCGAGCTGCGCGTTGACGTCCTGGATGGTGACGCCGATGCGCCCGCGCACCACCCGCCCGGTCTTGATGAGCTGCTCCTCGACGTTGCGCGCGACGTCGATCGGGATCGCGAACGAGACGCCCATGAACCCGCCGGTGCGGCTGAAGATCTGCGAGTTGATGCCGATCACCTCGCCCGCCATGTTGAAGAGCGGCCCCCCGGAGTTGCCCGGGTTCACGGCGACGTCGGTCTGAATGAAGGGCACGTAGTTCTCGCCCGGCACCGAGCGCGAAGTGGCGCTGATGATGCCGGCGGTGGCGCTGTTCTCGAAGCCAAACGGGGAGCCGATGGCGAGCACCCACTGGCCGGGCTTGATGCGCGAGGGGTCGCCGAGCTTCACGATCGGCAGGTTCGCGGCGTTGATCTTGATGACCGCGACGTCGGTGCGCTCGTCCGCGCCGATCACCTTCGCGGGAAACTCGCGCCGGTCGGTGAGGCGCACGGTCACCTCGTCGGCGTTGGCAACCACGTGGGTGTTGGTGAGGATGTAGCCGTCGGGGCTGACGATGAAGCCCGAGCCGGCGCCCCTCACGGCCTGGCCGCCGCCACCGCGGCCGCCGCCCTCGCCCGGCGGCGGAATGCCAAAGCGCCGGAAGAAGTCGTAGAACGGGTCATTCGGATTCAGTCCCTGCGGGCCCGAGGATGGGCGCGCCTTTTCGACCACCTCGACGTTCACGACCGCTGGACCGTAGTGATCGACGAGCACGGAGAAGTCCGGGAGGGCCCGCACCACCGGCTCAGACGGGGCCGCCGCGGGGCTCGCCGCCGTCCCCGGCTGCGGCGCGGCGACCGGCGGACCGGCCTGCGCCGTCGCGCCGGCCTGCGCCGAAAGGTCACCCGAGCAGGCACCCGCGACGAGCGCCGCCCCGAGGGCCGCCAGGAGCCGCGGCGCGAGGCCTGCCGTGCTTAAGTCAAACTTGGGGGTCATGGGACACATCCGCTTCTGTCGGTCGGGACGCCGGCTCCTTGCCGGCGCGCGCACCCCTATCATTCCGCACCCAAAGCCCGTACGCCAGCACCAGCGCCGCCAGAATCACGGCCAGATAGTTGCCTACGTAGGCGTACGGCGTCAGACCCTTCATGGGGACTATCTTTGAGACCAGCGCGTACTGCACGAATTCCGGAGCGAGGGCGATGACTTCGCCATTGGGGCCGATGACGCCCGAGATCCCGTCGTTGGCGGCCCGCACCAGGTAGCGCCCCTGCTCGATCGCGCGCAGGCGCGCGATCTGAAAGTGCTGGCCGCGAGCGGTGGAATGGCCGAACCAGGCGTCGTTGGTGATGTTGACGAGCGCGTCCGCCTGCCCCACGACCCCGAGCATGGAGGCGCCGTAGGCGTCCTCGTAGCAGATCGTGGCGCCGAGCTTCAGCCCCCCGGCCGGCAGCGGCGCCTGATTGGCCGCCCCGCGCGTGAAGTCCGCGTACGGCAGGCTCATCAGGCGCATCCAGGAACGCACGAACGAGGGGACCGGGAAGAACTCGCCGAAGGGCACCAGGTGGCGCTTGTCGTACCAGGCGACGGTGCCGCCGAGCGCCAGCACGGAGTTGTAGACGCGCAGGTTGTCGTCCGGGCCGTCGGCGCGCAGCACGCCGAGCACGAGCGACGAGCCGTGCGCGCGCGCCTCCTGCGACAGGCTCGTGAGGAAGGGCACGACGTTGTTGGCGAGATCCGGGATCGCGGCCTCGGGCCAGACGATGATCTGCGCGCCGAGCACACGCTCGGTGAGCGACTGGTAGATGGAGAGGGTGGTCTCGCGGTTATTCTCCTGCCACTTCTCGTCCTCGGGGATCGCCCCCTGGATCACCGCGACCGTGACCGGCGCGCCGGCGGGGTGCGTCCAGGCCTGCCGGTAGAGCGCCGCGCCCAGCGCCCACGTGAGGATGAGGACCGCGAGCGCCACCAGGCGGCCACGCAGGTCCGCGAGCGCGAGCGCCACGAGCGCGCCCGCCGAGACCAGGAGCAGGAGACTTAAGCCGTAGATGCCGGCGATCGGCGCGTAGCCGGTCAGCCAGGTGTCGGTCTGCGAGTAGCCGAGGGACAGCCAGGAGAAGCCCGACAGGAACCAGCCGCGCCACCACTCGAGCAGCATCCAGGCGGCGGGCAGCGCGAGTAGCCAGCGCACCAGACCGCGCGCGGGCAGGAAGCGCGCGACCACGTAGCCCAGTCCCGCGTGGTAGAGGCCCATGATCGCCGCGAGCCCGAGCATGAGAAAGAACGCGAGCCAGATCGGCGCGTGCCCGAGGATGTGCACGCTGAAGTACAGCCAGTACGTCCCGCACACGAAGGTCGCGAACGTGAACCAGAACCCCAGGCGCGCCGCCTCGCGCGGCGGCGCGTCCTGCCACAGCCACATGAGCACGGCGGGGCACAGTATGGCGAGCGGCCAGAAAGACAGCGGCGCGAACGCGGTCGCGAGCAGCGCGCCCGAGCTGAGCGCGAGCGCGAGGCGCACGAGCGCGGAAGCCGGGCGCACGAGGCGGAAGCGCGCGGCCGCCGGCGCGGCGGCGGCGGTGTCCGGGGCTGCGGCCATGGTGACTAGTTCGCCCCGCCCGGCGCGCGCTCTTCCGGGGGCAGGACGTCGCGCGGGGCGATGACGCGCAGGGAATCGATGCGGCGGCGGTCGGCGCGCACCACGCGGAACTCGAAGCCCTCGAGGTTCGCGCTCTCGCCGCGGCGCGGCAGGCGGCCGAGCTGCTTGAGCAGCAGCCCCGCGACCGTATCCACGCCCTCCTCCTCGGAGAGGTGCGCGCCGAAGTACTCGTTGAACTCGCCGATGCGCGTCACGCCGCGCACCGTGAACTGCCGCTCCGCGTCGCGGCGGATGTTGTGGTCGTCCTCGACGTCGAACTCGTCGTCGATGTCCCCGACGATCTGCTCGATGACGTCCTCGATCGTGCACAGGCCGGCGACGCCGCCGTACTCGTCGACCACGATCGCCATGTGGTTGCGGTTGCGCCGGAACTCCTTGAGCAGCACGTTCAGTCGCTTGGACTCGGGCACGAACACCGCCGGACGCATGTACTCGCGGATATCGAAGCGCTCGTGCGAGTTCTGCGTGGTGAGGCGCAACAGGTCCTTGGCGAGCAGGATGCCGACGATGTCGTCGCGGTCCTCGTCCATGACCGGCACGCGCGAGTGCCCGGACTCGACCACCACCGGCAGGATGCGCGCGGCCGGGTCGCTGCGGCGCACGAACACCATCTGCGTGCGCGGCACCATGATGTCGCGCACCTGGAGGTCGCCGACCTCGAGCACGCCCTCGAGCATGGTGAGCGCGTCCGCGTCGATGAGCCCCCGCTCGCTCGCCTCGCGCATGGTGCGCGCGAGCTCCTCGCGGTCCTGCGGCTCGGGGGTGCGCGTCAGGCGCTTGAGCCAGCTCCCCGTGGTGTTCAGGTCCTTAGCCATCGTCGACGACACTCCGGTAAGGGTTTGCGAAGCCGAGGCGCTTCAAGACCGCGATCTCGCGGCGCTCCATGCGTTGCGCGTCGCGGGCGCGCTCGTGCTCATAGCCGATAAGGTGCAGCGTGCCGTGCACGATGAGGTGCGCCCAGTGTGCGCGCAGCGTCTTCGCCTGCGCGCGCGCCTCGCGCCTGAGCACGCCGGGACAGACCACCAGGTCGCCGAGCGAGCGCACGGTCGGGCGCCGCGGCTGCGCCGGGGCCGGAAAGGACAGCACGTTGGTCGCGCGGTCGCGTCCGCGGTAGCGCGCGTTCAGGCGCCGGCTCTCGGCGGGGCCGACCACCGAGACGGCAAGTTCCCCGCCGGCGGCGCGGGCGCCGAGCGCCATGCCGGCCCAGCGCGCGAGCTCCGCGCGCGGCGGCGACCAGGCGCGCACCCGCCGCGTCAGCTCGAGCTGCACGCGCCCGCGCGGCCGCGCCCGCCTCACCGGGAGCCTCCGCGCGATTCGTAGGCCTGCACGATGCGCTGTACGAGCGGGTGGCGCACGACGTCATGGGCGTCGAAGAAGGTGAAGGCCACGCCCTCGACCGCCTCGAGCACGTTGACGACGTGGCTGAGGCCCGACTGCCTGCCCGGCGGCAGGTCGGTCTGGGTGACGTCCCCGGTCACCACGGCCTTGGAGCCGAAGCCGATGCGCGTCAGGAACATCTTCATCTGCTCGATGGTGGTGTTCTGGCTTTCATCCAGGATGATGAAGGCGTCGTTCAGCGTGCGGCCGCGCATGTAGGCGAGCGGGGCGACTTCAATGACGTTGCGTTCCATCAGTTTTTCAACGCGCTCGAAGCCGAGCATCTCGAACAGGGCGTCGTACAGCGGGCGCAGATAAGGATCGACTTTCTGGCTCAGGTCGCCCGGCAGGAAGCCCAGCTTTTCACCGGCTTCAACCGCAGGACGGGTCAGCAGAATGCGGCGGACGTCCTGGCGTTCCAGCGCGTCAACCGCAGCGGCTACCGCGAGATAGGTTTTACCGGTACCCGCAGGGCCGATACCAAACGTAATGTCGTGGTCGAGCACGTTGGCAATGTACTGCGCCTGATTAGGCGTACGCGGTTTAATGACGCCGCGTTTGGTCTTGATATTGACCGCTTTACCGTATTCCGGCACGTGCTCTGCGGACTGCTCGAGCACGCGGATTTCTTTAATCGCAAGGTGGATTTGCTCCGGATCGATATCCTGGGTTTCGCCGCGCATTGGTGCGGTATCGACATACAGATTTCGTAAGATGTCAGCGGCGGCGTTGACCAGAATTTCGCGCCCGGTGAGCCTGAATTGATTGTCACGGCGGTTGATTTCGATACCCAGCCGACGTTCGAGCTGCTTGATGTTGTCATCAAACGGGCCGCACAGGCTCAGCAAACGGGCATTGTCTGCAGGTTCCAGCGTAATTTCACGTGTTTCGATATTCAAACTTATCCTCTGGGTCACTCTGGGCCGGTTGTCATAAACGGGGTAGTAATGCTGTTGCCTGGCCTGCAAAACCACGCGGGCCATAAACAGATTATTTACGGCGAGTGGTGATGGTGCAAGCCTGGGTTTGGATATTTGGGTAGCTGATTCAGAATGCAAGTGCAAACGATGAAATTGCCCGTCGGTTCACGGCGTTAGCGTGCCGACGGGCAGGGCAACGCGGAGTCAGGGCTGGTAGATGCCGACGCCGAGCTCATTCTCTTTACGAGTGCGGGCAATCACGGACTCTGGTGCTTCAATCGCGCGCAGGCCCATTTCTGCCTCGGTGCGTACGACTTTGCCGCGTAAAGAGTTGTTAGTGGCAACTTCCGTAATTTCCACATCAACAAATTTACCGATCATATCCGGAGTGCCTTCAAAATTGACCCCTCGGTTGTTTTCGGAGCGCCCGGTCAGCTCCATAATATTTCTGCGCGACGTGCCTTCAACCAGAACGCGCTGCGTGGTGCCGACCATTTTACGACTCCACTCCATCGCCTGCTGGTTAATGCGATCCTGCAGAATATAGAGGCGCTGTAATTTCTCTTCTTCCGGCACGTCGTCAACCATATCCGCTGCCGGTGTGCCCGGGCGAGAGGAGAAGACAAAGCTGTAGCTCACGTCGAAGTTAACGTCGGCAATGACCTTCATGGTTTGCTCGAAATCCTGCTGGGTCTCGCCCGGGAAGCCGACGATAAAGTCTGAGCTTATCTGAATATCCGGACGCGCCGCGCGCAGCTTGCGGATAATGGCTTTGTATTCCAGCGCGGTATGCAGGCGGCCCATCAGATTCAGCACGCGATCGGATCCGCACTGAATCGGCAGATGTAGGAAGCTAACCAGCTCCGGCGTATCGCGGTAAACGTCAATGATATCGTCAGTAAATTCGATCGGATGGCTGGTGGTAAAGCGAATGCGATCCACGCCGTCGATGGCAGCGACCAGGCGCAGAAGCTCGGCAAATGAGGCCGTGCCGCCGTCGAAGGTTGCGCCACGCCAGGCGTTAACGTTTTGACCTAAAAGGTGGATTTCTCGCACGCCCTGTGCGGCCAGCTGGGCAACTTCAAACAGAATGTCGTCGCTCGGGCGGCTGACTTCTTCGCCGCGGGTATAAGGTACGACGCAGTAGGTGCAGTATTTGTTGCAGCCTTCCATGATCGAGACGTAGGCGCTTGGGCCATCGGCACGCGGCTCTGGCAGACGGTCAAACTTCTCGATTTCAGGGAAACT
>DATBBQ010000064.1:0-23659 GCA_036270915.1 Steroidobacteraceae bacterium | reverse complement strand
ATCGCGCCGCAGTTGGCGCTCAGGATGCGACGGGATGATTTCCGGACTGGCGGCACTCAGGGAACTGCGCGAGGGCAACCGACGCTTCGTCGACGACCGTCGTCGTGACGACGGCAACACGGCGGCGCGCCTGCGCGCGCTCGCCCAGCACCAGGAGCCGTTCGCCATCATCCTCGGCTGCTCAGACGCACGCGTGCCCGCCGAGATCATCTTCGATCAGGGGCTCGGCGACCTGTTCGTGATCCGCGTCGCGGGCAACGTCGTCGCGCCCTCGCAGGTCGGCAGCGTCGAGTTCGCCGCCGAGGCCTTCGGCACGCGCCTGGTGGTGGTCCTCGGCCATACCAGCTGCGGCGCCATCCACGCGACGCTACAGCAGCTCGCCCGTCCGTGGCGCGAGCAGTCGCGCAACCTCAAGTCGATCGTCGACCGGATCCGCCCGGCCGTTGCCGGGCTGCTCGACGGCACGCCGCGCGACCCGGGGGCGCTCGAGCACGAGGCGGTGCGCGCCAACATCCGCATGTCAGCCGATCATCTGCGCCACGGCTCCGAGGTGCTCGAGGACCTGATCCGCGGCCAGGGTCTGCTGGTGGTCGGTGCGGAGTACTCCCTCGAGACCGGGGTGGTCGACTTCTTCGACGGCCTGCCGCCGGACTGAGCGCGCCTGGCCGGCGCCCTGCTCAGTGCAGGGTCGCCGTCGCGCTGCGTCCGGCGCCGAAGCGTCGCTCCAGCCAGTGGTCGATCGAGACGGCGCCGGCGCCGGCGATCGCCAGCCACAGGAACAGCGCCAGGTACTCGAACTCGTCGAAGCCGAGCAGCGTCTCGAGCGAGTCGACGTCCGCCCACTTGGCGGAGCGGATGGCGACGATCATGACGACGCCCAGGGCGCCGGCGGAGATGCGCGTCAGCAAGCCCACGAGCAGCAACAGGCCCCCGAAGAACTCAACACCCGAGACGAACGGCGCCAACACCTGGGGCGCCGGGACGTGCCAGCCGGCGAAGTTCTCGACGATTTGCGGCAGGTTGTTGAGCTTGCCCCAGCCACTCCACAGGAACACCCACCCCACCGTGATGCGCGCGAACAACGGCGCGAGCCAGGTGAGGTGCCCCGCGACCTGGCGCGGCCAGTCGATCAGCCATCGCATGAGAAATTGCACCGTGAGTCCCCCTGAGTTGCGGTTCGGTTGGGCGAGCAGACCGGTCGCCCGGGCGCGATATTGCCGGGGTGCGGGAGCGCCCGTGCGTATAATCGCCGGCGGCACCCCCAAGAGTCATGCGCAATTCTCGGCCTGAATCCCCGGTCCTATCAGTGAGTGGTCGGCTGCCCGGCGCGGACGCGGACACTTCGCGGCTGTTCGAGGCCCTGCGTCCGGACCTGCTGCGTTTCGCGCACTGGCTCGCGCGCGACCGCTCGATTGCGGAGGACATCGTGCAGGAGGCTCTCTTGCGGGCGTGGCGTTCGCGTGAGGCACTCAAGGACGCCGGCGCCGCGCGCGCCTGGCTCCTCACCATCGTGCGCCGCGAGCACGCGCGGATGTACGAGCGCAAGCGCCTGGAGCTCGTGCCCCTCGATGAGGTCGCCGAGACCCACGCGGGCGCGAAGTACGCTGAGCCCGAGGGCGAGTTGTTTGCATTGCGTCATGCGATCATGAAGTTACCGCTCGAGTACCGTGAGCCCCTGGTCCTGCAGGTCCTCGGGGGCTTCTCCACCGAGGAGATCGCGCGCGAGCTCGATCTCTCCCCGAGCGCGGTGCTGACGCGCCTGTTCCGGGCGCGCAACAAGCTGCGCGTCCTGTGCGGCATGGCCGCCGCGCCCGACGTGTCGGGGAACGAGGAGCTACCGTGAACTGTGCCACCGCGCGCCTGCTGATCGGCGCCGCGCCCGCGAGCGCGGGCGGGCAGCTCGAGCAACATCTCGCCGAGTGCGCCGAGTGCGCGCGCTTCCGCCAGGAGATGCAGGCCCTCGACGGTGACATCCACCGCGCGCTGCAGAGTCCGCCGCAGCTGGCCGCGCGGCCGCGCCGCGCGCCGCCGCTGCTGTGGCGCCCCCTGGCACTGGCGGCGAGCGTGCTGCTCGCGATGACGCTCGTCGGGGTGTGGCTGCTGCGCCCGACCGACACGCTGGCGCGCGAGCTCGTGACGCACGTGCAGGCGGAGCCGGGCAGCTGGCTCAGCCATGAGCAACTCAACGGTGCCGGCATCACCCAGGCGCTGCGCGGCGCCGGGGTCGGGTTCGACGTCACCTCGGACCAGATCACCTATGCCCACAGCTGCTGGTTCCGCGGTCACTACGTGCCGCACCTGGTCCTGCAGACCGACAAGGGCCCCGTGACCGTGATCCTCCTCAGGCACGAGCAGGTACGCGCGCCGCAGAGCTTCCGCGAAGACGGCATGCAAGGCGTCATCGTGCCGGCCGAGCACGGCAGCATTGCGCTGCTCTCGCAGCACGACGGCGGCCTCGAGCAGCTCGCCCAGCGGATGCGCGAGGACGTGCGCTGGCTGCCGGAAGCGCGCTAAAGTCGTGCGCGGCCACGCGGCCGCGTCACCGGCGGCCAAGCACATGGAACCTTCCCTGGTCACGCGACCCGAGGACCGCTCGGTGCTCGAGGAGCTGCGGCGCCGCGAGCCGATCTTCCACCGCCCCGAGTACTTCGGCTTGCGCGCCGACATCGAGACGGCGACGGCCGCCGACTTCTGGGAGGTCGGCGCCTCGGGTCGCCGCTACAGCCGCGCCTACGTGCTCGAGACGCTCGCGGCGCGCGCCGAGGAGCCGGTGGAGGATGACTTCGAGGCAAGCGACTTTCACTGTCGCGCGCTCTGTGCCGACGTCTACCTGCTCACCTACACGCTGCTGCAGGGCGCGCGCCTGACGCGCCGCTCGACCATCTGGCGCCGTACCCCGCACGGGTGGCAGATTCTGTTCCATCAGGGGACCGTCGTCGCCGACGAGGACTAGGAGCGAAACCGATGAGCGACATCAACCGCCGCGATCTGTTTGCCGGCGCCGGGGGACTCGTGGCCGCGGCCCTCGCACCCCGACTGGCCCTCGCAGGCCCGGCCATCCCGCCCGCGCCGGTGGCGCGGGTCGCCATCGTCAAGGACAGCTACTTCGGCGAGACCGTGAGCGATCCGTATCGCTGGATGGAGAACGACAAGGACCCGGAGTGGCTGCCGTTCCTCAAGGGACAGAATGCGCACGCGCGCGCGGTGCTCGAGCGCATCCCGGGACGCGCGGCGCTGCTGAAGCGCATCGAGCAGCTCTCCGGGGACACGGCGCTCACGCGCCGGGTCGAGCGCGCCGGTGGACGGCTGTTCTTCGAGCAGCGGCCGGTGGGCGCTGACAACTTCAGGCTGTTCGTGCAGGAAGGCGGGGTGCAGCGCGTGCTCATCGACCCGACCGCGCTCAGCACGGCGGGCAGCCACCAGTCCCTCGACTGGTGGCACGCGTCCCCGGACGGGTCGCACCTCGTCTACGGCCTGTCCAAGGACGGCAGCGAAGACTCGCTCCTGCACGTCCTCACGGTCGCCGACGGCAAGGACCTGCCGGAGCGCATACCCAACACCGAAGCGGCGGATCCGCACTGGCTCGACGACGGCACCGGCTTCTTCTACACCCAGCTCACCGGCAAGGTCGACACGCCCGAGCGCTACCTCGACGCGCAGGCACGCTTCCACCGCCTCGGGACCGACGCGGACTCGGACCCGATCCTTATGAAGCGCGGCCTCGACCCGCAGGTGAGCTACGAGCGCATCCAGGCTCCGAAGATCACCACCTTCCGCGGCGCGCGCTACGCGGTGCTCGTCCTCTCGGACGTGCGCACGGAGCTGCGGCTGTTCATCGCGCCGGTCGCGGACGCGCTCGCCGGCAAGGCGCGCTGGATCCCGATGGCGGGCTTCGAGGACGAGGTCACGGACCTCGCGATCGAGGGCGACACGGTCTACTTCCTCGCCAACCGCGATCATCCCCGCGGCCGGGTTCTCAAGGGCAGCACGGGCCAGCCCGCGGTCTCGGCGGCGAGCGAAGTCATCCCGCAGAGCGCGCTGGTCATCCAGGAGTTCGCCCTCGCGCGCGACGGGCTGTACCTGCGCATGCTCGACGGGGGCATCGGCCGGCTGCACCGCCTCGGACGCGACGGACAGGTGAAGGACGCCGCGCTGCCCTTCGACGGCACCCTGGGATCTCTCGCCACCAACGTCACGCTCGACGGCGCGCTCTTCAGCTTCACCGGGTGGCTGGAGCCCGCCGATATCTGGTCGGTCGACTCGGCGTTGCACGTCGCTGCTACCCAGCTCACGCCGAAGCCGGCCATCGACGTCAGCGCCTACGAGAGCAAGCACCTGTTCGCCACCGCGCGCGACGGCACGCGCATTCCCTACTCGATCATCTACAAGAAGGGCCTGAAGCTCGACGGGCAGACGCCGGCGTGGATCTCCGCGTACGGCTCCTACGGCATCGTCGCCTACACGCCCTCGTTCGCCGGCCGCAACCTCGCGCTCATCGACGCGGGCTTCATCGTCGGCTATGCCTCCGTGCGCGGCGGTGGGGAGTACGGCCGCGACTGGCACAAGGCCGGCCAGCTTGCCAACAAGCCCAACACCTGGCGCGACCTCATCGACGTCTGTGAGGAGCTGTGCAAGAGCCAGTACACCGCGCCGGCGCGGCTCTCCATCGGCGGGCGCTCCGCGGGCGGCATCACCGTGGGCCGCGCGCTCACCGAGAGGCCCGAGCTGTTCGCCGCGGTCATCGACGGGGTCGGCTGGTCAAACCCGCTGCGCTACGTGGCCGAGCAGAACGGCTACGGTGAGGAGCCCGAGTGGGGCGCGATCAGCGAGGAGTCGGGCTATCGCGCGCTGAAGTCGATCGACAGCTACCAGGCGGTGAAGCCCGGCACGGCCTACCCGGCGGTCCTGCTCACCACCGGGGTCACCGACCCGCGCGTCGCGCCCTTTCATGTGGCGAAGATGGCGGCCCGCCTGCAGGCCGCGAGCACCTCGCACAAGCCGGTCCTGCTGCGCGTCGACTTCGACGCCGGACACGGTATCGGCTCGACCCGCGCCCAGCAGGACCGCGAGGCGGCCGATACCTACGCGTTCCTTCTCTGGCAGACCGGCGTCAAGGGCTACCAGCCCGCGTAGGGTCGGGGAACAACGCCGCCGCGGCGCGCGCGCTAGCCGCCCAACATCCAACAGCCGCCCCGGCTGCGGCGTCAAGCGGGAGGTCGCAACAATGAAAGATCACTCGCCCCGGGGCTCATCGGACGGTCATCGGCGAAATCAAGCAGTGAGGAGCGTGCACCCGACGGCGCCCACACTCACGGCCGCTTCAGTGCGGCCGCCGGCAGATGCGACTGGTTCTCAGCGCTGCCGCGTGCGGGTTGCCTGCGCTCGTCCCGGCGCATAGCCTTGGGCCGACTGCCGAGCTTGTGAGGAACCATTATGTCAGTCGCGGCACTCTTCCGCTGCCTCCCGGCGTGCGCCTGCGCCTTGCTTCTGCAGGCGTGTGCGTCTTCGTCGCACGTGCTGGTCGGTCAGGCCCGCGCGCCGATTTCACCCGACCAGGTCAAGGTGTACCTAGAGCCGCCGCCGCACTATGAGCAGATCGCCGCGCTCGACGCCTCGAGTGGCGGGTTCTTCGGCTCCGAGCAGAGCAAGATGGACGCGGCGATCTCGAAACTGAAGGCCGAGGCCGCCAAGGTGGGCGCGAACGGCGTGCTGCTGCAGGCGGTGGAGAATCAGCAGAGCGGCTCGATCGGCTTGGGAGTGGGTGGCGGGAGCGTCGGTCCCAACAGTGCCGTGGGCACCTCGGTCGGCGGTTCCGGTGGCCTCTACAGTAAGGCGGCCAAGGCGCTCGCCATCTACGTCCCGCCCGAGGCGCAGGTGACCAGTCCCTCACCAGTACACTGACATCAGCTCGCCCGCCCACGCCGGCTCGCGCACCTCACCGCGCGGCCGCGAGGGCACGCATCACCGGCTTCAGATCGCGCACCGGGGAGCCGTCGATGGCATCCAAGGCGCGCACGCGGACGGTCCTGCCGCCCACGCCGAGGATCTCGCAGACCGATACACCCAGCCCGTTGGGCCGCTCCTTGCCGCGCTGGGCAAAGACGCCGACGCACGGCCAGGCCGGGTTGCCGCGGGGTGCCGGGCGCCCGATTCGCGGCGCGCGGGATCCGCCCGGTGGAAGAAGTAGACGACTTCGAGGTGGGAGAAAGCCTCGAGGCCGCCCAAGGCGTCGGCGCAGAAGCGCTCGTCAGCTCGATGCGCGCCTCGACGGCGCCCCAGGCGTCGTCCTCGGGAGCCACGCGTCCCCGCGCACGTAGCCGATGGGGGTCAACTCGACGATCACGTGCGTCTCCTCCCCGGATGTGGCGGGCGACCGTACCGCGCCCGGCGGGCGTCTGTCATCAGCGCGCCATGGCGGCTTCCTAGATTCTCAAGGTCCGCGCGACAATTCAGCGTCAGGTGCCGATGCCCGAGGGAAAGCGGAGTCTGCAGGTGAGGATCGCGGTGCTCGCCGCGGGGCTGAGCACGTGGGCCGTGTGCTGCGTGGCCGGGCGCGACGATCTGCGCGTCATCGTGCAGGAGCAGTGCCTGCCGCACTGGCAGACGGCGCGGGATCCCTCCCCGTGCGAGAGCCTCGGCGGCGAGCAGGGCAGTGAGCCCGCCTACGCCCTCCTGCACGACCGCAAGGGCGGGGCGCACTTCCTGCTCATACCGACGCGTGCGGTCCGTGGCATCGACGAGCAAGTGCTCGCGGCCGGAGCGCCCAACTATTTCGCGGCCGCCTGGCGCTCTCGTGAGGCGCTCGCCACGGCGAGCGGTCGGAGCATTCCCCGGACCGCGGTTGGCATGGGGATCAATCCGCGGCGGGCGCGCAGCCAGGATCAGCTGCATATCCACATCGAGTGCCTCGGCCTGTCCGTGTACCGCGGCGTGCGGCGGGCGGCCGACACGCTGAAGGATACGTGGTCACCCGTGCGTATCGACGGGGCGGACTACCTGGCGCTGCGCCTCAAGGGCGAGGACCTGGGCGAGGCCAACCCCTTTGCGCTCGTCACCCAGGGTATTCCCGGTGAGATCAACGACTACACGCTGCTGGTCGTCGGCGTGCAGTTCCGGGACGGGCCGGGGTTCGCGGTGCTGGTTCAGACCGACGGGGTACCGGCGACCGAGCTGCTGCTTGACTCGAGCTGCGCAGTGACGCAACCGGGTTCCTGAGAAGCTGAGCAGCGTGTTACCGCAAGCCGCCTGAATTTTCCCGGCAACTGCGCCACAATCCTCGCAAAGGCGGCAGCGGTGGGCCCATGCAGGCGGCGGCAGAGCTTTGCGACGTGGCGGTTATCGGGGGTGGTCCGGCGGGCAGCACCGCGGGGGCGCTGCTCGCGCGTCGCGGCTACCGCGTGATCGTGCTCGAGAAGGAGCGTCACCCGCGCTTTCACATCGGTGAGTCGCTCCTGCCGATGAATCTGCCGGTGTTCGAGCGTCTCGGCGTGCTCGAGAAGGTGCGGGCGCTCGGCATGTACAAGCCCGGCGCGGACTTCGAGGCCGACAACGAGTGCGGCTACAACACCTTCGCGTTCGCGCGCGCGATCGGCCAGAGCCCGCCGCACGCCTTCCAGGTCTGGCGCCAGGACTTCGACAAGATGCTGTTCGAGCACGCGCGTGAGTGTGGCGCGGACGCGCGCGAGGGACAGGAGGTCCTGAAGGTCGAGCAGCAGGGCGCGCGCGATTCGCGCCTCGCCGTGCGCACCGCCGACGGGCTCACCTACGGCATCCAGGCGCGCTACGTCATGGACGCCAGCGGCCGCGACACCTTCCTGTCGCTGAGAAAGAAGCTGCGGCGCAAGAATAAGCGGCACCAGAGCGCGGCGATCTTCGGTCATTTCACGGGTGCGCAGCTGCGACCGGCGGGGGATGCCGGCAACATCAGCATCTACGGCTTCGATCACGGCTGGATGTGGATGATTCCGCTGCCGACCGGTGCCATGAGCGTGGGCGCGGTCTGTCGCCCGGATTACCTGAAGCAGCGTACGGGCAGCCCGCGCGAGTTCCTGATGGAAACGCTCAGGCGCAATCCGCTCCTGTGGCGGCGGATGGAGCACGCGCAGCTCATCGGCAACGAGGTACGGGTGACGGGCAACTACTCGTACGACTCCAGGCGCATGGGCGGCCCGGGGTGGGTACTGATCGGAGATGCGTTTGCATTTCTTGATCCGGTGTTCTCCTCGGGGGTGTATCTGGCGATGAGCGGCGCGGAGCAGGCCGTAGAGCTCGTGGATGCCGCACTGCGCGAGCCGGCGCGCGAGCAGGCCATGCTCAAGGCCCTCGAGAAGCGGCAGCGAGCCGGCATGCGGCGCTTCTCGTTCTTCATCTACCGGTTCAACAACCCGGTGCTGCGCGGCATGTTCCGCAACCCGGACAACCGGTGGCAGCTCGAGCAGACCGTCATCTCGATGCTCGCCGGTGACCTGTTCGACACGCCGCGGGTGCTGCGGCGCCTGAAGGTGTTCAAGCTCGTATACGCGTTCTGCTGCCTGCGCGACTTCCGGGGCTGGTGGACGGAGAACAAGTACCGCCTCGCTCAGGCACGTGCCCAGTTCTCCGGCGGTACGACGCCGCTCGATCGCGCCTAACAGCGCTGCTGCCGCCCGATCCGGCACGCTCCTCGCCGCCGCGATCGGCCGCGCGCTACTCGTACCAGCCGGGGGCCTTGGTGGCGTCGCGGAAGAAGGCCATGCTGTGGCCGATCCACAGCTGCGCGTGCTCCTGCTGCAGAAATTCCTCGATCTTTGTCCGTGACTGCGGAGTCAGCGTCTTCAGCTCGGGCGCCGGCATGCGATTGAGGAGGCGCTCCTCGCTGTAGTGATACAGGTCTCCCGAGATCAGGACGCCGCCGGTCCTGGCGAGCTTCACGTACAGCGACTGGTGACCCGGCGTGTGTCCGGGCGTGAACTTCAGGATCACTGTGCCGTCGCCGAACACGTCGTGGTCGCCCTCGATCACCTGCGTGCGCGCATGCTTGAGGGAGGCGTACTGGTAGGCCCAGGGCGGCGCGGGACGTGCGGCGAACATCGCGTCCATCTCCGCCTTCTGCGCCAGCCAGATCGAGCCCGCGTAGTCGTTCGCGTTGCCGATGTGGTCGATGTGTGAGTGCGAGAGCGCGAGGTAGGTGATGTCGGCCGGCGCGACCCCGATGTCGGCCAGCTGCCCGCGCAGCGTGTTCATCTTGATCTGTCCGTATCCGAAGATGTAGTTCTCGTACAGCGGCCGCCCTACGAGGAGATCGGACAGTCCGGTATCGAACAGCAGGATCCCCTTGGGATGAATGACGAGAAAGCAGGTCACCGACATGTTGGTGTCCTCGACCTGCTCGCGCGTCAGGTTGTAGTCCTCGGGTCGGTTGTTGACCAGAGTGCCGCAGTCGAGCACGTACAGCCGCGGCGCGGTGACCCGGGGCAGCGGGGCGAGGCCCGGGGAACGCGCCGCCGCCGAATTCGGCAGCGCTCCGCCCTGCGCGTCGTCGGCGAACGCAACACCGCCGGCAATGCCAAACAGACACGCCACTGCGAACAGTCCCAGGAGTTGGATCGCGGCATTGACGCGCATTGTTGCAAATCCTTTCGAGGCCCTGATCTGGCTCAGTGTCGGCAGAGTCCCGGGAGGTTGGAAGTTATGACTCATGTTCGCGTTTTGGTCGGCCAAAGTCACCAGGCGAAGCTGCTGCTCGGGGCGGTCGGCATGTTGGCTCTCTCGGGATGCTTCAAGACCCGCACCGGCCATCTCTATCCGGTCGAAGGTCCGCGGG
Organism: Steroidobacteraceae bacterium; assembly: GCA_036270915.1. Classification (GTDB taxonomy): domain Bacteria; phylum Pseudomonadota; class Gammaproteobacteria; order Steroidobacterales; family Steroidobacteraceae; genus 13-2-20CM-66-19. The sequence continues at coordinate 13,857 of DATBBQ010000064.1, read as the reverse complement.
TCTCCGGGCAGCCGCGGCCGGTGTATTCGCTCACGGCGAGCGGCATCTTGAGCGGTGATGTGACAGTGAGACTCCCCGACGGCGAAAAATGCAGCGGCAAGTGGACCTTCGTCTCGCAGAGCACCGCGGATTCCTCGCTCGCGTCCGCTTGAGATGTTGTGTACGGAAGCGGCTTTTACGTCAGTCATGTGCCCGGAGCAAACTGTACGCGCGCTCGACGGTCTGCGACGGGATGGGAACGCAGCTGAACGTGGAGCTCCATAGGGCGAGCAACACCGAGCACGAGCCCCTTCCCGGGGTGGCACAGGATCGGCAGGGCGATGTTTTCAAAGTGACGTTCTGAACGACTAAGCTTGCGCCTGTGACGCCGGGAGTGCCCCGGGCGCGCAACAGGCCGGCCATCATGACACTCGGCGTACTCGCCAACATTGACGTCGATGATCTGTCCAAGGCTACGGAGTTCTATTGCAGCGCTCTGGGCCTGGCCGTGGGACGTCGGTTGGGCGAGTCTGCCGTCGAACTCCTGGGAGGAACCGCGCCGATCTATCTGCTCAAGAAGGCCGCGGGCACGGCGGCTTCACCGGGCTCGGGCGCACGCCGCGACTACGCGCGACACTGGACCCCGGTTCACCTGGACTTTGTGGTGCCGGACATCGAGGCTGCGCTGGCCCAAGCCCGCACAGCGGGCGCGAAACCCGAGGGCGAAGTCCGTACCTACCAGTGGGGCCGCATCGCCGTGATGGCCGACCCGTTCGGTCACGGGTTCTGTCTGATCGAGTTTCTGGGCCGCGGCTACGACGAGCTTGTGTCCTAGTGCCGCCGCCGAAGAGTGCCGCGCCCCGACCGCTAAACCTACGGGCCGGATCCTGTACTGCGTCTACTCGCGCGGCAGGGATCGTCCGCGCAACCCTCTGCCCCGCGGGATCGCGACGTCCTCCACAGTCAGTGCTCCGGTTCACGTGACCGCTGTCACAGCGTCCGAGTCGGTGCCAGCGTGTGATATGAGCCGTCGTTACCACGGAGCCCGCTGGATGATTGGCCGCGATCTGTTTCCCGAGGACCGGGAAGCGCTTCAGCAAATCGTGAGCCGCAGCGGTCTCTCCTGGCGTCAGTTTCGCTTCCTCCACGGCCTCCTCGGCTCGATGCACACCGCGGAAGCGCGTGACTACGTGGTCATGATGCGGCGCTCGTTACCGAGCGCGACGGTCATCCAGTTTCCGCGCCGCAGGGCCGGATAGTCACGGCGTCTCATGAGCTGCGGGCGACTGGGACCTGCAGCACCGTTCGGTAGTCCTCTACGCGGTCCGTGAGCATCCGCTTCGGCAGCGCATAGCCGCGTTGATCGGCGCCGAAGCGCACGTAGGTCTCGCGCACCGGGCCCGCAGCGCGCGCACCCTGCAGGCTCATCCAGCCCCGGATCGCGAGGTAGGCGGTGAGTCCGCGCTCGTAGCTGCCCGAAAAAGCCAGGCAGGCTGCCCGGGGTGCGCCCTCCACGAGGCGCGCGCTGAGGGCCGTCACCGCCGAGGGGTCGACGGGCACGCACACCTCGACGTCTGCGTTCCTTCCCCGGAAGTCCCCGTCGTGAATGAGGAGGAACGGGCTCTTGGGCGCCCGCGCCTGGAGCCGCGCGACCCGGCACTCGGTCGCCTCGAACATCTTGTAAACCGCCGGCGCGATCGAGCGGACCCGGTCGCGGATCGTCAGCGCGGCCACGGCCGGGAGACAGCGCTCGCGGGGCATGGCCAGCCCGCCAGGCGCGAGTCGGTGGGCCCACAGCTGCACACGGCGCAGACGTACGAGGTCGGCGGCCACCTGACCGCACAACCGCTCGTGCAGGCACAGGAGCAGCGCCGCACGCTCCGGCGAGGCCTCGGGCAAACCCGCCCAGATGCGCAGATCGGCGACGCTGCAGCCCAGCGCCCGCAGCTCGCGCAGCTCGGCGAGCCCGGCAAGCTGTGCGCTGCTGTAGTAGCGATAGCCGGAGCGGGCATCCACCCGCGCGGGGCGCAAGACCCCCTCCCGGTCGTAGAAGCGCAGCGTCTTCACGCTCACGGACGCGCGACGCGCGAAGGCGCCGATGCTCAGTAACCTCACGCTCCGGTCCCGCCGCAAGGCATCTTGAGTCTCCCACCGGGGGAGGGTTCAGTATGAGCGCCGGCCGGAGAAACCACATGCAAGTACCCATTCGGTCGATCGCACTGGCGCTCTCGGGCTGGCTCATCGCCACCCCCGTCGTGGCTGAGGACAACCCGGCTCTGCCGCGCAGGCCCGGCGCACGTGACGAGGCATACCCCGGGGTGACGGTCCGGTACGAGGCCATCCGCACTGCGGACGGGCAGCGGCTACGGACGATCGTGACGCACCCTGAGCGGCCCGCAGGCCGAATGCCGACGATCTTCGTAGTCGGATGGCTGAGCTGCGACACGATCGAGGCGCCGCCCGGATCCGCGGACGGCACCAAACGGATGCTGCAGACACTGGCGCAGATCCCCGGCTTCGCGACCGTGCGGCTCGAGAAAGCAGGCGTGGGCGATTCCGAGGGCGACTGCAGCAGGACGGATTTCATCGCGGAGCTGACCGCTTACCGCCAGGCATTCAAACGACTCAAGGACTATCCGTTCGTCGATCCGGACCGGATGTTTCTCTTTGGCATGAGCAACGGCGCCGGGTTTGCGCCCCTCGTGGCGGAGGGCGCAGCGATCAGGGGTTACGTCGTCGACGGCGGCTGGGTCAAGACCTGGTTCGAACACATGCTCGAGATCGAGCGCCGCCGGCTGGCGCTCGCGGGCCGTCCGCCAGCGGAGTTGAACGCGCTCATGAAGCGCGAGGAGCAGCTCTACAGCGCGTACCTTCTCGAACGCCGCTCACCTCACGAGATCTTCGCGAGTCATCCGGAACTCAGGATCCTGTGGGAGGGTCCGGACGAGCAGCAGTACGGACGGCCGGTAGCCTACTATCAACAGCTGCAGGACCTCGATCTGATCGCGGCGTGGTCCGCCGTGCGGGTTCCGGTGCTGGCCCTGCATGGCGAGTACGATTGGATCATGAGCCGTGCGGACATCGAACTGGTCGCCGACCTCGTCAACCGCAACATCCCTGGAAGCGCCGAGTTCGCCGAACTGCCGCACACCGGGCACACCTTCGAAAACTACACCTCCCTGCAGAGCGCCTTCGGTGGAACGCAACTTCCCTTCGACGACGCCCTGGCCAGCCGTGTGACGGCCTGGCTCACGCGGCATCGCTAGCGGTTGCAGCCCCGAACGCGCCGCAGCAGGAAGTTGTCAGGCAGCGAATCCCGGCCGAGTCTGGTCTTGATCAATATCGATTACGCCCTTGCGTGCCCCAGTCACCGCTCGCTCGGCCTGGGGCAGGGGATCCCGAGTTCATCTGGGCGCTCCGAACCCCGCGCCCTAACATCCAACGTGAAGCAGTCTTGCAACAAGCAGTGACGCTCACACCGATCAGAGTGCGGTAACGCCGGGGCGCATCGCGTGCCGCTGTTTGGCTGCCCGACCGGCTGATCATGCGGTTCACCGTATATCTGCGCATGTGGCATCGCACGCTTCCCGGAGCACGCACGCGCGCATGTCATACTAAGCGCACATTTGCGAAACGCGGTCACTGCAGACTCCCGTCGCGCAGCCGCAGAGGAATCTGGATGCAGTCTAAATTTCTGATCGCGGCGATGGCTGCGATGACGCTCGCTGCCCCTTCCACGGGAACCGTTGCACCGCCGACGAATCCACCGGCGGCTGCCACCAGCCCGTCGACGTCGAGAGAATCTCCGGCCGCCTCGGTCGCGCCGGCCCGCGCCAGTCACCCGCTTGAGAAGGACGACCTGCGGGCGTGGCTCGACGGCCTGCTCCCGTACGCGTTGAAGAGCGGCGACATCGCCGGCGCGCTCATCGCGGTCGTGAAGGATGGAAACGTTGTTCTGGAACAGGGGTATGGCTACGCCGACGTGGCCGAGAAGACTCCCATGCAGGCGCAGCAGACCATGGTCCGGCCCGGTTCCACTTCGAAGCTGTTCACGTGGACGGCGGTCATGCAGCTGGTCCAGCAGGGCAAGATCGACCTCAATCGCGACGTAAATGCCTACCTGGACTTCAAGATCACTTCCGCGAACGGTCAGCCGATCACGATGCTCGATCTCATGAATCACCGTGCGGGCTTCGAGGAGGGACTCAAGGACATCCTGGCGATAGACCCGCACCGGCTGCAATCCACCGAGGCCTATCTGAAGCAGCACCCGCGACCGATGCTGTTCGCCCCCGGAGAAGTCCCCGCCTACTCCAACTACGGCGCCGCGCTCGCCGGATACATCGTCCAGCGTGTGTCCGGTGAACCGTTCGCCAGCTACATCGAGCACCACATTTTCCAGCCGCTCGGCATGGCGCATTCGACCTTTGTTCAGCCCCTGCCCGAGCGCTTCAAAGCCGAGATGTCCCGGGGCTACCCGACTGCCTCACTTCCGCCGCAGCCTTATGAGCTGATCATCCCCGCGCCGGCCGGGAGCATGGCAACCACGGCGGCAGACATGACGCGCTTCATGATCGCGCACCTGCAGCAGGGACGCCTCGGCGATTTTGAGATGCTCGATCCGCAGACCGCGCGGCTGATGCACAGCCCCTCGGAGACGGCCATTCCGGGCTTCAGCACGATGGCGCACGGCTTCTTCTCCGAGACGCGCAATGGACGCACTCTGATCGGTCACGGCGGCGACAGTGTGGTCTTCCACACCGAGTTTGATCTCCTGCCCGAAGAAGGCGTCGGGATCTTCTACAACTTCAACAGCAGGGGGCGCGACGGCGCGGTGTACGGGCTGCGCAAGGCGCTGTTGGACGAGTTCATGGACCGCTACTTCCCGGCGCCAGCTGAGGAGCAGAGAGCAGCGAAACTGCCGTCGGCCGCGGCCGACGCGCAGAGGATCGCGGACCGGTACGAAAGCTCGCGCCGCGTCGAGCACGGGTTTCTCAGCATTTTCTACCTTCTGCAGCAAACGCTGATCACCGCGAACGCGGATGGCACGGTCACAACTCCTCGCAGCCTTGAGCCGGGGGATGCGACGTTCAGCGAGGTGTCTCCGGACATATGGCACGAAAACGGCGGGCAGCGTCTGCTTGCGCTGCGCAACGTCAACGGGGTCAAGACTGTAGTCGACAGTGAGGATCCGACCTCGGTCCTGCAGGCCGTCCCAATGCGGCGTTCGGCCCCCCTGAATCTCACCGTGTTGCTCGGTTCGTTCGTCATCCTCGTGCTGGCACTCATCTTCTGGCCGGTGCGCTGGCTGGTGCGGCGCGCCTATCGCGCGCCCGGCGAATCACCGGAGGTGCGCCGCCTGCGGCGCTGGATCGCAATCGCGGTGGCCGTCGACGTGGTTTATCTCATCGCGTGGATGGCGGTACTGAAGCCGGTCCTCAACGTCGAGCTCTGGGTGTATTCCACCGGTTTTGACCCGGTGGTGCGCGCCATGCAGGTTGCCGGCCTGCTCGTCATTGCCGCCGCCGTGGTAGGGATCTGGAGCCTCTGGCGTCTCTCGAGGCTGCAGCCCTCTCGATTCGCCTGGCTGCGGCACGGCGTGTTGTGCGCGGCGCTGCTCGGGATCGTGTGGATCGGGTTCATGGGCGGACTGATTACGTTCAACTTGAACTACTAGCGGCCGAGCGCCGGTAGCGATGCGCACACGTCAGCGCTGGCGTCTGCCCCTGACAGGGCACCGCTTGCGTATCTCGTACACCAGTGGACGGACCTGCAGCCGTCCAGACGTGTTGGTATGGGCCCGGTAGGATTCGAACCTACGACCAAGGGATTCACTTGACCCCGCCGTTTCCGACGGGAGTGGACTATCTCTTCACCCGCGCACGCGGCGTGCGGGAGGGTGCGGGATGCTCTAGCCTGTCATCAAGGGCGCTCACAGCCCTCAGGTAGTCTCTGCACCTTCCGCCGGTGCACCGGCGGCTCGGCTCAGGGTTGCCATGGGCCACGCCCGAAGGTTTCCCTGAATTCATCCCGTCCACTTCGCACGTTTCCGCGCGAAGGCACCGTTTCGATGAGTCCCCTGCACTAACCGCTGTGCTACAGGCCCAACGGCGCGCGATTGTAACAGCCGCCGGCGAGCGCTAGTGAAGGCCGGCGCGGCTGACCGGACACGGGCCGCGCGTGTGCGCGAACGCCTCCTCGAGGGTTCCCTGGAACCAGTTGATTTCACTCACCGTGACCTGCCCGGTCCCGGGGCGTTCCGTGGCCGACTTGGGTCCCGGTACCGGCTCCTTATGGTCCGGACAGCCGACCAGGGCGATCGCAGCCGCGACGAGCGCGGCCGTCCTCAAGGACGCTCCCATGCTCTTCCCCTCTTGCCATCGCTGCCGGCGACGTTAGCATGACCCTCCCGGTCAGGGTACGTCGCCGGCGGGCAATTCCAGACAGGAGTCAGAACATGAAGCTCTACTATCTTACGGGCGCGTGCTCGATGGCCTCGAGCATCGCCCTGCGCGAGGCCGGCCTGAAATTCGAGTTCGTGAAGGTAGACCGCCACACGAAGAAGGCCGCCGACGGCATGGACTACAACGAGGTCAACCCCAAGGGCTACGTGCCGGCCCTCACGCTCGATAACGGGGAGACACTCACCGAGAACGTCGCCGTGCTGCAGTACGTCGCCGACCGCGTCCCCGCCCTGAAGCTGGCACCGGCGGCGGGCACGATGGAACGCTACCGTCTGATCGAGTGGCTGGCGTTCATCAACTCGGAGCTGCACAAGGCCTTCACGCCGCTGTTCCGGCAGGACGCGCCCGAGGACACCAAGCAGTACACGCTCGGCAACATCACCAAGCGCCTCGACTTTCTGCAGCGCACCTGGGGCGGCCGCAGCTTTCTCATGGGCGAGCAGTTCACGGTCGCCGATTGCTACCTGTTCACCGTGCTCAACTGGACCGGGTTCGCGAAGATCGACCTCGGCCGTTGGCCGGAGCTTAAGCGCTACTTCGATCGTATCGGCCAGCGCCCGCATGTCGTTGAAGCGCTTAAGGCCGAGGGGCTCGCCAAGTAGCCCGGTTGATGCGGCGCGGCCGCCGACAGTGGCCGCCGGGCGTTTGCTGTTACCATCAACAGCGTGCAGATGTGCACCTGAGAGGACGCAATGGCTACCAAACTCAACAAGCAGCTGAAGCGCGAGATCGAGGTGGACGGCAAGCCCTACATGGTGACCCTGTCCCCCGAGGGGCTGAAGCTCACGGAGAAGGGCAAGCGGCTCGGCAAGGAGTTGACCTGGAAGGACATCGTGAGCGGTGACGCCGCGCTCTCCAGCGCCCTGAGCGCCTCGCTCAGCAGCGGCACGGGTACGACAACCTAGGAGGCTCGCGGCGGTGAGCGGGGAGGGCCTGCATGAGCTGCTCGTTCGTCTGCGCCAGCACCTGCACGGCGGCGCGCAGCTGGACGCCGAGACCCGTCAGCACCTGACCGCGCTCACGAACGATCTGGAGCGCTCGCTCGCCGCCGGCGGCGGGACGGCGCGGCAGGCGACGGCCCCGCGGCTCGAGTCGCTCGCGGTGAGGTTCGAGGCGAGCCATCCGGGGCTCGCCGAGACGCTGCGCGACCTCATCGACGCGCTCGGCAAGGCGGGCATCTAGCCCAGGCTTCCCGCGGCCAGAAAAAGGCCCGGTGTTGTCGCCAACACCGGGCCTCTTTTTTCCTCGCGTCGAGTGGCGCGCTCAGTCGTCCATCAGGAAGCTGCGCAGCTGTTCGCTGCGGCTCGGGTGGCGCAGCTTGCGCAGCGCCTTCGCCTCGATCTGGCGGATGCGCTCGCGCGTCACGTCGAACTGCTTGCCGACCTCCTCCAGCGTGTGGTCGGTGTTCATGTCGATGCCGAAGCGCATGCGCAGCACCTTCGCCTCGCGCGGCGTGAGCTGCGCCAGGACCGAGTGCGTGGTCTCGCGCAGGGACTCCATGGTCGCCTGGTCGATCGGGGATGCCACCGAGGTGTCCTCGATGAAGTCCCCGAGGTGCGAGTCCTCGTCGTCGCCGATCGGGGTCTCCATGGAGATCGGCTCCTTGGCGATCTTCAGCACCTTGCGCACCTTGTCCTCGGGCATCTCCATGCGCACCGCCAGCTCCTCGGGCGTCGGCTCCCGGCCCATCTCCTGCAGCATCTGCCGCGAGATGCGGTTCAGCTTGTTGATGGTCTCGATCATGTGCACCGGGATACGGATGGTGCGCGCCTGGTCGGCGATCGAGCGGGTGATCGCCTGGCGGATCCACCACGTGGCGTAGGTCGAGAACTTGTAGCCGCGGCGGTATTCGAACTTGTCGACCGCCTTCATGAGGCCGATGTTGCCTTCCTGGATGAGGTCGAGGAACTGCAGGCCGCGGTTGGTGTACTTCTTGGCGATGGAGATCACGAGGCGCAGGTTGGCCTCGACCATCTCCTTCTTGGCGCGCCGCGCCTTGGCCTCGCCGATCGACACCTCGCGGTTGACGTCCTTGATGTCGTTGATGCTCAGGTGATAGACACCCTCGAGCTGCTCGAGCTTCTTCTGCCGGCGCTCGATCTCGTCCTTGAACTTGGCGAGCGGCGCGGAGTACTTCTTGCCACCCTTGACGTGCTTGCTGAGCCAGCGCGGGTTGGTCTCGTTCTTCGGGAACGAGGCGATGAAGTCCTTGCGCGGCATGCCGGCGTCGCGCACCGCGATGACCATGATCTCCTTCTCGAGCTGGCGGACCTCGGACACGTGCGTCCGCAGGTTGAGGATCAGCGCGTCGAACATGCGCGGCGAGAGGCGCAGCTCCATGAACTCGTCCGCCAGCCTCTTGCGCTGACGCAGGGTCTTGGGGTCCTTGGCGCCGAGCTTGGCGATCGTCACCAGCGCCTGCCCGTGGATCTTTGCGATGGAGGCGAAGCGCGTGGCGGCCTCGACCGGGTCGGGACCGGTGTCGACGGCTTCCTCCTCGCTGTCGCCTTCCTCTTCGCTCTCCTCGTCGTCGTCGTTCTTCTCGGGCGCCGCCACCACTTCCAGCTTGGTCGGGTTCTGCGGCTGCGCGATGACGTCCGGCGCGTTCGGGTCGATGAAGCCGACGATCACGTCGACCAGGCGTCCCTGGCCGGCCTTCACCGGCTCGTAGGCACGCAGCAGGTAGTCGTAGGTCGGCGGGTACATGGCGAGCGCGCGCCGCACCGCATCGAGGCCTTCCTCGATACGCTTGGCGATGCGGATCTCGCCCTCGCGCGTGAGCAGCTCCACCGTCCCCATCTCGCGCATGTACATGCGCACCGGATCGGTGGTGCGGCCGAGCTCGGCATCCAGCGCCGCGAGGGCCGCGGCGGCCTCCTCGATCGCCTCCTCGTCTGCGGGCGCGGAGGGCTCGCTCGCCAGCAGCGACTCGGTGTCCGGTGCCTTCTCGAACACCGGGATGCCCATGTCGTTGATGGTGTTGACGATGTCCTCGATCTGCTCGGGATCGACGATCTCGGAGGGCAGGTGATCGTTCACCTGCGCGTAAGTGAGGTAGCCCTGCTCCTTGCCGCGCGCGATCAGCAGCTTCAGCTGCGACTGGCGGTCCTCGGGCATGACGGGCGCGCGGCCGATGCCGAGCGCACGCCCCTTCTCGGGCGCGCCCTTGCCCGCTCGCACCTCGCTCGCTCGCGCGCCATCGCCGCCCTTGGCGGGCGGGGCGGCCGGCGCGGGTTTCCTGCCGGCGGCGAGCGCCTTGCCGCGCTCCTTCTCACGCAGGCTCGTGACCGCGGCCGCGGCCTTCTCGGCGGCGGCGGGCTTCAGCGGCTTGCTGGCGGGGGCTGTGGGGCGTTTCTTGTGGGTCTGGGGCTTGTGCTGCTTGCGTGTCATGTAGTGGCGGGAAGCTGGTGAATCCCCCGTATGTGCTGCCAGGAGCAGGGCAGCTCAAGGGGGGCGAAGGCAAAGCGCGCAATTCTATTGGACGGCAACCAAATCACCAAATCGGACTTCACCCGCCGCGCGCGCCACGGGCGCCGAGTCTTCCGATAAGTGCTTGAAATTCCTTGAGTTCATCGGCTGACAGGCTCGCGGCCCGGCTCTTGGCCTCGAGCGCCTGCAGGCGCCGGCCGGCCGCCTGGTCGGCGAGCTTGGCGAGCGCCGCCCGCAGCTCCCCCGCGGCGGCGGGGGCATCGGTTATGACTTCCTCGCGGTCGAGGAGTTTCTTGAGCGCCTCACCGCCCTCGCGCTGCGCGAAGCGCTCGATCACCTGGGCGGGGATAGCCGCCGGGTGCGCGCGCAGCTCATCGAGCAGCTCGCTCAGCAGCGCGACGCCGGGCTCATCGCTCGCGTCGAGCCCGGCGCGCTCGATCTGGGTCACGTCGGCCGCGATCTGCGGGTAGTGCAGCAGCCGTACGATCGCCTGGCGCACGAGGCTGCCACGACCGCCGCTCGTAGCGGTGCGCGCGCCGGCGCGGCGCGGCGCGATGGGCGCCGCAGCCGGCGGGGCGGCCGGCGCACCCGGCAGCCACAGCTCGTGCAGTCGCTGCGGTGAGAGGCCGACGACGGAGGCGAGGCGCTCGAGCAGCAGCTCCCGGTACACCCCGTCTGGAACCTTGAGGAACAGCGGCCGCGCCGTCTCGGCGAAGCGCGCGCGTCCGTCGGCGTGCGCGAGCTCGCTCTGCTGAGAGAGCTCCTGTACCAGGTACTCCGACAGCGGCACCGCGCCCGCGAGCCGCGCCTCGAAGCGCTCGCGGCCTTCCTCGCCGACGAGCGTGTCCGGGTCGTGTCCGTCGGGCAGGAAGAGGAAGCGGATCTCGCGTCCCTCGCGCGCCTCGGGCAGCGCCTGCTGCAGCGCACGCCATGCCGCGGCGCGCCCGGCGCGGTCGCCGTCGAAGGCGAAGATCACCGAGGGCACCAGCCGGAAGAGCCGGCGGAAGTGCTCGGCCGTGGTCGCGGTCCCTAAGGTCGCGACGGCGTAGTCGATGCCCGCCTGATGCAGCCGCACGGTGTCCATGTAGCCTTCGACGATCAGAAGGCGCGTGAGGTTGGGACGCGCACGGCGCGTCTCGTACAGCCCGTACAGCTCGCGCCCCTTGTGAAACAGGACGGTCTCGGGCGAATTCAGGTACTTCGGCTCCCCGGCGTCGATGACCCGGCCGCCGAAGGCGATCACGCGCCCGCGCGCGTCGCGGATCGGGAACATGACGCGGTCGCGGAAGCGATCGTAGTGGCGCTCCCCGTCGCGCACCTGGCCGCGCTCGCGCTCGACGATGAGGCCACAGTCCACGAGCGCGCGGCGCGCCGTGTCCGAGCCGCCGAAGCGCCTGAGCAGATCGTTCCAGGAGTTCGGTGCGTAGCCGACCGCGAAGCGCTCGAGGGTCTCGCGCGCGAGGCCCCGGCGCGTCACGTACTCGTGCGCGCGCGATTCGCGCGGGAGCTGCTCGCCGTAGAAGCGCGCGACCTCCTTCATGAGCTCGTACAGGGGCTCGTCCGCGCGCTTGGGCGCTTCAGCTCCGCCCTCGTGCGGCACCTCGAGGCCGAGGCGGGTGGCGAGCTCCTCCACGGCTTCCGGGAAGGCCATGTGGTCGTGGTCCATGAGGAAGCCGAGCACGGTGCCGTGCTTGCCGCAGCCGAAGCAGTGGTAGAACTGCTTGTCGGGGCTCACCCAGAAGGAGGGGGTCTTCTCGTTGTGGAACGGGCAGCAGGCCTTGTACTCGCGCCCGGCCTTCTTCAGCTGCACACGCGCGCCGATGACCTCCACGATGTCGGCGCGGGCGATGAGCTCGTCGATGAAGTGCTGCGGGATGCGTCCCAAGTGCTGTCCGCCGTGGGTGGGCAAACTGCTGCGAAGCCTGCCACGGCGCGCGCGCCGCGGGCAGCCGGGAAATCAGCCGAGTTTCTGCTTAATCCGCGCGCTGAGCGCGCCCATGTCGGCGCGCCCCTGGGCCTTCGGCTTCACGATCGCCATCACCTTGCCCATGTCCTTCACGGAAGTCGCGCCGCTCGCCTTGATGGCCTCGGCGACCAGGGCATCGAGGTCGGCCTCGCTCATCTGCTCGGGCAGGTAGGTCTGGATCACGGTGATCTCGGCGGATTCCTTGGCGACCAGGTCCGCGCGCCCGCCGGTCTGGAACTGCGCGATGGCCTCGCGGCGCTGCTTTATCATCTTCTCGAGCACCGCGAGCACCTGCGTGTCGTCGAGCGTCACCCGCTCGTCGACCTCGCGCTGCTTGATCGCCGCGAGTGCAAGACGCAGCGTTCCGAGCCGGTCTTTCTCGCCGGCCCGCATCGCGGTCTTCATGTCCTCGGTGATCCGGTCCTTGAGCGCCATGGTGCGCGCGCGCAGGGCCTAACGGGAGGAGCGCATGCCGTCGCGGGAGACGCGCTTGATGTGCCGCTTGATGGCCGCGGCCTTCTTGCGCTTACGTTCCTGTGTCGGCTTCTCGTAGAACTCGCGCCGCCGCAGCTCGGTCAGGATGCCGGCCTTCTCGCAGGCGCGCTTGAAACGCCGCAGGGCGGCATCGAAGTACTCGTTCTCGCGGACACGAACGCTCGGCATCGAAACCTCAAATCATTGATCGGACAGGGGTTCTCGGCGAGCCAGCGCAACGGGTTTGGAAGCCGGCGGCCGGTCGGGGGCGGGGGATTCTAAAGGAGGCCCGGGGCAAAGGCAAAAGGCGCCGTTCGGCCCGTGGCACGGTTCACCCGCCTGCCGCGGCGGGCCGCGCGTCCGCGCCGCGGATGCGCCCGCGCTATCCTTGCGCGCCCTCGTGCCCGGCAACCTAACACCGAAAGGACGACCGATGAGACTCATGGCTCGCTGCACCCTGGGTGCCCTCGCGACCCTCCTGACCGTACCCGTGCTCGCCGACTCACCGCCCGCCGCGGGCCGCCCGATCGTCCTGCGCGCCGCGCACCTTTTTGACGCGGTCTCGGGCACGCTCAGCGACGGCGCCGTGGTCGTCGTCCAGGGCGGCAAGATCCAGGCCGTCGGCCGCGGCGCCACGCTGCCGGCGGACGCGCAGGTGATCGACCTCGGGGATGCGACGCTGCTGCCCGGCTTCATCGACGCGCACGTGCACCTCGAGGACGAGGCGGGGCCGAACTGGTACCTCGACTTCTACCACAGCATCATGCGCTTCCCGGCCGAGCAGTCCCTCTACGGCGCGCACTTCGCGAAGCTGACCCTGGAGGCCGGTTTCACCACCGTGCGCGACGTCGGCTCGAGTGACTACGTGGCCCTGGGCCTGCGCAACGCGATCGCCGCCGGCGTGATCCCCGGACCGCGCATGCTGGTATCGAACTACGCGATCGGCTCGACCGGCGGACACGCCGACCAGGCGCCGTACCCACCCGAGCGTATCGCGCCCGCGGGCCCGATCCTCGGCGTGTGCAACGGCCCCGACGAGTGTCGCGAGGCGGTGCGCTACCAGCTCAAGTTCGGCGCCGACGTCATCAAGTTCATGCCCTCGGGCGGGGTGCTGTCCCTCTCCGACCCGGTCGACAACCCGCAGCTCACGCAGGAGGAGATGAACGCCATCGTCTCGGAGGCGCACAACTGGAACCGCAAGGTCGCCGCCCACTGCCACGGCGACAGGGCCGCGAAGATGGCGATCGCCGCCGGCGTCGACTCCATCGAGCACGGCACTTTCCTCAAGGACGATACCCTCGCGGAGATGAAGAAGAAGCACGTCTACCTGGTGCCGACGCTCTTCGCCGGGGACTGGATCGGTCAGCACCTCGATACCTTCCCCGCGCCGATCGCCGCCAAGGCGCGTGCCGCCGCGGCGCAGTCGCAAACCATGTTCCAGCACGCCGCGAAGATCGGCACTCCGATCGCCTTCGGCACCGACGCCGGGGTCGAGCCGCACGGACTGAACGCACACGAGTTCTCGCTCATGGCGAAGAACGGCCT
>DATBBQ010000063.1:0-41997 GCA_036270915.1 Steroidobacteraceae bacterium | reverse complement strand
CAGCGCCAGATGCACGACATCGAGCAGAACTACCAGGTCGCGAACCTGGCGGGTCCCGGCTGCACCTTCGCACCCAACTGCTCGCTGTGGGTGACGGGCTGGCCGGACGCCTGGTGGCTCACCGAGCAACAGCGTGTCGATCGTGACTATGCGGCGTTCGGCGAGGCGACCTGGGACATCACGTCGAATCTGTCGCTTCTCGCGGGGTTGCGGCACTTCAAGTACGACAACTCTCTCGAAGGTTACCGCGGCTACGGCCTCAACAACCCGCTCAGCGCCGCGAGCGGACTGGGCGAGGCGGGGGTGTGCGACTTCACCATTCAGTACCACGGCGCGCCGTGCCTGAGCTTCAACAAGAGCACCACCGGGACGGGCAACACGCCGAAGTTCACGCTGACTTACAAGTTCGGCGACCGAAGCCTCGTCTACGCGACCTACTCGAAGGGATTCCGGCCGGGCGGCATCAACCGCGTCGGCGATCTGCCGCCCTACCAGGCGGATTTCCTGGAGAACTACGAGATCGGCTGGAAGACCACCTGGCTGGACAATCATCTGCGCTACAACGGTGCGTTCTTCTGGGAGGACTGGACCAACTTCCAGTTCGCCTTTCTCGGAGCAAATGGTCTGACGCGTATTGCCAACGCGGGCGCGGCGCGTTCCACCGGCATGGAGAACGAGCTGCAGTGGCTCATCACGCACGGCTTCACGGTCGCGGCGGGGCTGACAGTGATGAATCCGCGGCTCACCGAAAACTATTGCGGCGCCATCAATCCCGACGGCAGCCCGATCACCAATTGTCCGGCCCCGAAAGCGCCTTCGGGCACGCAGCTCCCGGGCACCTCCAAGGTGAAGGGTAACCTGACGGCGCGCTACGATTTCCCGCTCGGAACCTGGCAGTCCTACGGGCAGGCGTCGTACGTTTACCAGAGTGAGCAGTGGGCTGACCTGCGTCTCCAGCAGCGCGACGAAATCGGCCAGCAGCCGGCGTTCTCCCTTCTCAACCTGTCGACGGGTATTGCCCGCAACGGCCTCGCGCTCGACCTGTTCCTCACGAACGTGTTCGACGAGCGCGGCCAGACGTTCCGCTTTACCCAGTGCGGTTCGTGCAGCGGGGTCAACAACTACGTGGTACCGACGCAGCCGCGTACGATTGCCTTGAGGTTCTCGCAGAAGTTCTAGAGGCGTCTCGGGCGGCGGTGATGTCACAGTCACCGCCGCACGGTGGGCAGCCGGTGTGCTGCGCGGCAACGTAAGCGCACCCGCGCGCCGCGGTGACCACGCTGGCCAGTCCCGGTGCCGTCCGCTAATGTCCCCGGGTGGACATCCGCGAGGCCACGGCGAGCTACGAGCGCTGGCTGACGCAGCGCGTCCCCATACTTCGCGGTGACCTCGACCTGAAGCACCGGCTGATGGCGGCCGACGCCTTCTCCTTCCTGCGCGCCACCTTCTACCGCTGGGCTCAGCTGTGGCCGGATCTTTGTCCCGAGTCCGCTTCCGCCCCCGTGGTCCTCGCGGTCGGTGACCTGCACGTCGAGAACTTCGGCACCTGGCGTGACTCGGAGGGGCGCCTCATCTGGGGCGTCAATGACTTCGACGAGGCCGTCTCTCTGCCCTACACGCAGGATCTCGTCCGGCTCGCCTGCAGCGCGCTGCTGGCGATCGAGGAGTCGCGGCTGACGCTCACCGGACGGCGCGCCTGCGAGACGATCCTCGCGGGCTACACGGACTCGCTGCGCTCGGGAGGCGGGGCGGCGGTGCTCGCCGAACGCTACCGCTGGCTGCGGGATCTCGCGGTGGCGCGCCTGAAGGACCAGCGGCCGTTCTGGGAGCGCCTGCGCGGCCTGCGCAGCGCCTCACAGCGCGCGGAACCGAAGGTGCGGCGCTTGCTGGAGGCGGCACTGCCCGCGCGCGGGCTGGAGACGCGCTTCGTTCACCGGCGTGCCGGGCTCGGCAGCCTCGGGCGGCTGCGTCTCGTGGCGCTCGCCAACTGGGAGGGCGGCATGGTCGCGCGCGAAGCGAAGCCGCTCGCGCCCTCCGCGTGGCTGTGGGCACGCAACGCCACCGGGGCTCGCATCCGTTACGCAGAGCTTCTGCGCCGCGTCGTGCGCGTGCCGGATCCGTGCCTCGACGTGCACGGAGAGTGGCTCATCCGGCGCCTCGCGCCCGACTGCAGCCGCATCGAGCTCGCGAGCCTGCCGCGCGGGCGCGACGAGAGCCGTCTCCTGTGGATGATGGGCTGGGAGACTGCGAACATGCACCTCGGTACCCCGAGCCAGCGGCGCCGGATACTCGCCGATCTTGCCCGGCGCAAGAACGCGTGGCTGGCGAAGGCCGCCGGCCGCATGCTCGAAGCGGTGACGCGGGACTGGCGGAAATGGTGCAAGATCGTGCGCGAGGACTGAAGCATCAGCGCTCGCCGGATTTCCCCTCATGAAAGACCTCACCCAGGGCTCCATCACCCGGCAGCTCGTGGCGATGGCGGTGCCGATCGCCTTCGGCATGCTGTTCCAGACGCTCTACTACCTCATCGACCTGTATTTTGTTTCGCGGCTCGGGGACGCGGCGATCGCGGGGGTGAGTGCCGCCGGCACCGTCACGTTCGTGGTCCTCGCCCTCACCCAGATGCTGGCGGTCGGTACGACCACCCTGATCTCGCACGCCGCGGGGCGCAAGGACCAGGCCGAGGCGAACCTGATCTTCAACCAGTCGGTGGTTCTGGCCGCGCTGTGCTCCGTGGTGACACTCGCCGCGGGTTTTCTGCTCAGCGGGTTCTTCTTGCGCGGCCTCGCGGCCGACGAGGCCTCGGCGGCGGCCGGCGCGGCTTACCTGTACGCGTACGCCCTCGGGCTCGCGCTGCAGTTTCCGCTCGCTGCGCTGGGGTCGGCGCTGCGGGGCACGGGCATCGTCAAGCCGACGATGACCGCGCAGATGCTGTCGGTGACCCTGAACGCCATCCTCGCGCCGGTGCTGATCGCCGGCTGGGGCACGGGTCATCCGCTGGGCACCGCCGGTGCGGGACTTGCGAGCACTATCGCCGTGACCGTCGGCGGGGTGGTGCTGTGGGTGTACTTCGCCCGGCTCGAGCACTACGTGGGCTTCGCGCGCGCCCTGTGGCGCCCGCACGGGGGGATCCTGCGCCGCATCCTCAACGTCGGACTGCCGGCGGGCGGTGAGTTCTTCGTGATGTTCATCATCCTCGCGGTCATCTACTGGGTGATCCGCCCGTTTGGTGCCGCGGCGCAGGCCGGGTTCGGCATCGGCGGGCGCGTCATGCAGGCGATCTTCCTCCCGGCCATGGCGGTCGCCTTCGCCGTCGCCCCGGTCGCCGGCCAGAACTTCGGCGCACGGCGCTTCGACCGCGTCCGTGAGACGTTCCGCCACGGGGCGCTGATCAGCTGCGTACTCATGGCCGTGCTCACCGTGCTGTGCCAGTGGCGGCCGGAGCTCTTCATCGTCGGCTTCAACCGCGAGCCGCAGGTGGTCGCGGTCGGCGCGACCTATCTGCACGTCATCTCGTGGAACTTCGTCGCGATGGGGCTCGTGTTCACGTGCTCGGGGCTCTTCCAGGCGCTCGGCAACACGGTGCCCTCACTCCTGAGCAGCGGCTCGCGCCTCCTGACCTTCGTCGTGCCGGCCGTGTGGCTCTCGACCCGCCCGGGCTTCACGCTGATGCAGGTGTGGATTCTGTCGGTGGCGACGGTGGCGCTGCAGGCGCTGACGAGCCTGTGGCTGCTGCACCGGGAGTTTCGCCGACGACTCGCGCCCCCGGCGTCGGTGGCACCCGGGGCCGCAGCGACGGCCGCGGCTCCGGGTCCGGACGGGGCCCCCTAGGGAGGCTTACTTCCCCTTCGGTTCCTGTCCCGGGGTCGGATCGGACATCGGGAAGGACTGCGCTGCCGGCGACGGGGCGGAGGCCGGGGCAGCGCTGCTGGCCGCGGCGGTGGCTCCGGGCGTGGCGGTTGCGGCCGGTGCGGCCAGCGATGCGGTGCGCTGCCCGCCGGTGCTCGTGGCGACCGCGGTGAGGAAGCGCTTGGCGCTGTCGTCGCTCGTGGTCACGGCCCCGGAGATGATGTCAGAGGCCATGACCTGCTTCTTGTAGAAGTTCGCGTTCGCGGTGTCATCGATGCGCAGCGCCGTGCCGTCGAGGGAGATGCCGACAAAGGCGCCCCGGTTGCGCGAATAGGAATAGACCTCGGCCTTGAAATTGGCGTCGGTGGCCGCGGAGGCCATGCGTCCCACCGGGCCCGCCGCTGCGGAGGCATCCGCGCCGAGTGTGATCTTGCCCCCGGCGATGCCCTGGACGCCGCGCTCGGTGGTGAATACCAGCACGATATCGGTCGACTGCACACCCCACTGCCAGCCGAAGCTGCCGCCGGTCATGCTGACGAACACCGGGTCGCTGAAGCGGCCCTTGCTGTCGCGCACGACCATGACGCCGTTGCCGTGGCGGCCACCGGCGAAGAAGGCCACCTTGGTCAGATCCGGGATCACGGCGATGGCGTAGGCGCGCTCGAGCAGGCGATCCGGGATGGCCTTGTCAGGCGTGGCACGCAGGTCCTCGAGTACCTCGCTGGCGATCAGGAGGCGGCCTTCCTCGCGCGCCTGGGCGTGGGCGAAGACGGCGGCGCAGCTCAGAACGAGGCCGGCCAGCAAGCTGAGTGCGGAAGAGCGGATGCGCATGGTGAGGGGTCCCCTTGTGAAACTGTCGCACCTCACCGACGCATTCGTCGCGTGAGCGATGCGAATGACCGCGAAGCTTAACCTAAGAAGCGCTGCAATGCAGCGTTTTGCTCGCCGCGCACCTGTTCATTTTTTGTTCAGCGAGCGCGGGGGCCTCAGAACCAGGCGGAGATGAAGAGCGTGAAGACGTTCGCGTTCAGGCGGTACAGCGGCTCGTTGCCGGCGCCGTACTCGGGTGCGAGCAGCGCGTTTCGGAAGTCATCGTAGGTGATGTACAGATAATCGAAGTGGAAGTTGATACTGCTGTGCTGGACCCAGGGGGCCCAGGAGAGGTGCGGGAACTGGTAGGCGAAGCCCGCGCCGATCGTGTAGTCGCTGAAGGTGGCGAGTTCGCGGTCGCGCGCCATGAAGTTCTGGTAGTCGGCGCGCGGGAAGAGGTCGCTGTAGAAGCTCGCCGCGTTCTGCCGGTAGTAGCGCAGGTTGGCGTCGAAGAGGAAGTTGTGCCAGGTGTGCGTGTAGTTGAGCTCGAAGGTGTGGGCGACGATTCCCCAGGTGTCCCGGAAGTAGCGGTAGCTGCCGCCGACGGAGGCACGCCAGGGGAGGAAGTACTTCAAAGCCAGGCCGGCCGAGTTGCTGGTGCGCGTATTCGGGTACACCTGGTCCGCTAGCGTGTAGCCGTTACCGACACCGGGAGACAGGTAGCGGATCTTGCGGTACGGGTTGGCGAGGTAGCCCTGGTCGGTGATCAGCTCGTAGTTGAAGCTGCCGATGAGATTGCGGGTCAGGATCTGACTCAGCGAGAGCGTGTAGGCGCGGTGGTCGGCACGCTCGTGAAAGGTCGGGTCGTTGATGATCTCCCCGTCCGGGGTCTTGATGTCGCGGAATATCTGGTCCCAGCCGCGGCGGTAGCCGAGCGTGAGGGTCGTCAGGTCACCGAACATGTCCTGGCTGATCGAGAAGTACGCGGTGTTCGCCTTGTAGTCGGGCTCGGTGCTGGTGATGAAGCCGGCGGTGTAGGTCGACTTGCCGTGCAGGTACAGCAGTCCGCCGCTCCACTGGCGGCGCGTCTCCTTGTAGGGACTCGCCGAGAGCTTTACGTCGATCGAGGCGCTCGAGATCATGTCCTCGTAGTAGTTCACCGAGAACGAGAGACTGTCGCCCACTCTCTTCTGGAGGAGGACCGAAGGGCCCTCGACCGTGATGTCACCGCCGCTGTAGCTGTGCCACAGCACGTCGGCGCGGTCCTCGGGCAGCACGCCGCCGAGCACCGGCGCCGTGCACACGAGGAGCGTGAGAAGCGTGCGCGCGAAGGGGCTGAGTTGCAGCTTGCGCGCGGCGCGCTCCTCGGGCGGCGCCGAGCTCAGTTGCATCCGCACCCGCCGCCGACGGTGCCCGTGGCGCCGCGCGCGCCCTCGCGGCTCTCGTGCGTGTGGTCGAAGTACACCGCCGACGCCGGGTCGCGGTTGAAGGACATGATCGGATCGGCGAAGTGCTCGCGCTCGTAGGGCTTCACCCAGGGTTCGGGCGCCGCGCAGCCGGCGAGCGCTGCCAGCAGCAGCGCGGCCAGCGCGAAGCGCGTCAACTTGACGTGGCGATCCACGGCGCTCCTCCCAGGTGACTCAGGCACTGCCTACTCCCGCACCAGCGAACGGATCTGGTCCATGTACTCGTTCTCCGCGCCGGGCGCGAACCCCTTGTGCAGCCAGCGCACCTTGCCCGTGCGGTCGATGATCACGGTGCTCGGCATGCCGGCGACCTGATAGAGCTTGCTGACCTTGCTGTCCTTGTCGAACAGGATCGGGAAGCTCACCGGCGTCTGCCTCAGCCAGTCGTCGGCGGCCTTCGAGTCAGGCTCAACGTTCACACCCAGCAGCGTAAAGCCGAGCTTGTTGTACTTCTTGTAGATGCTGTCGAGCAGCGGCATTTCCGTGCGGCACGGTCCGCACCAGCTGGCCCAGAAATTAATCATCACCACCTGGCCGTGATACTGGCTGAGGCTTAGTTCACCGCCGCCGCGTGCGGTCAGCGTGAATTGCGGCGCCGGCGCCTCGATGCCGGCCAGCGCCGGCAGGGCAATCGCCAGTGCGGCGGTCAGCGCAAGAATGCGGTTCTTCATGATGCGTCCCTCGGTCAGAAGAAGACGGTCGCTGCGAGGAGCGCCTCGAGGTTGTTGGTGAGCTTGCTGGTACCGAGGAGGTTCGAGCTGAAGACCCGATCCTGCACCGAGATGTTGACCGCAAACCAATCCGCGGGCACTACACGGTATCCGGCACCGAAGTTCACCGTGAACTTCGTGTCCCCGGCGAAATCGGTGCCACCGATGCCGCCGATGATGTAGAAGGCGCTCGTCATGGCGGAGCCGCGACCGACAAAGGCCTCGCCCGGCAGGAAGTTGTAGCCGAGAGACAAATCGTAATACGTGAAGCGTCTCTCAGACTCCGTAAGCAGATCGATGCCGCCGTTGAGGGTCTCGAAACTGGTGCGGCCCGCACGTGAGCGCCCGAGATCCGCCTGGAAGAAGAAGTCCTCGGTGATGTGGTAGGCGGCCACGATCCCGTAGGCCGGGTGTGTGCCGAAGTCCTCGATGGAGAGCACGCCGTAATTCAGGCCGAGCTCCACGTTGCGGCTGCGGATCTTTGGCACGGTGATCTGGCGGCGTGCCACCTGCGGCTCCACGACGCGCGGCGGCGGTGCATTGTCGTCATCAGCCGACGCCGCCGGGGGCGGGCTGCCGTGATGGAACCAGCTGTGCACGGAGGCGCAGCCGGGGAGCGCGGCGAGCACCGCACTCAGAAGAAGAACGCGAAGCCCAGTTGCCATTGGTCTGCAACCTCATTCTCGTTGCGTTTCGTGAAGATGTAGTTGGCCCGGTACTCGGCGCGCAGGAAGAACCGGCGCGTCAGGTAGAAACGGACGCCGCCGCCGACGTACGCGGTCTGCTCGGTGCGGTTGGCGGGCTGCACCAGTGTCGCCTTCGGCTCGGTGTGCACTATCCCGACGCCGATGGTCAGGAACGGGGAGGCGCGCGCTTCCGGGGCGATCACGTGCGCGAAGCCAAAGTCCAGGAACTCGCCGTTGGAGAACTTGCCGAGGTACTGGCCGGCGGAGCCCTCGAAGGCCAGCTGCGAGTTGAACGATACGGAGGCGTAGCCGGACACCAGCGTCGCGCCGCCGTACTGGCCGGCGAAGATACCCATCTCGTAGTGGTGGTTGGTGAAGCCGGCCCGATCGCCCAGGTCGAACTTGAAGGGCGAGCCGTCGGCGAGCACGGTCTTCAGCATGTCCGACTGCGAAGCCCAGCCCTCGACGCCCTGCTCGGTGCGCACCTTGAACCAGTCGGTGCGCCGGAACAGTACGTCCACGCTGCCGTCACGCGGCACGACGTGAAAAACTGGGTAGCCGCGGCCCGGTCCGGTATGCAGCTCGAGGTACGGCTGCGTCACGAAGAGCTGCAGGTACTCACGCGCGGTGCCCACCCCGGGGGTGAGCAGTGCTGCCAAAAACAGTAGGCTCGCGAGCGCAAGTTGGTGCGCACGCCTGATCAATTCCGTCCTTTGCTCAATTAACCGGTACCGCCGGATCGAAGGGGTTGTTGAAGTACTGCGCGCCGATATCCAGCCACTCGGACACCAGGCGCAGCTCGTCAGGGCTCAGCCAGCCCTGGTGCGTGCTGCCGGACCCATTTGCGAAGCGAGTCATAAACTGTGCCGACAAAGTGCCATTCGCGCTACCCGCGTTCAGATAAGGTCCGACCGTCTGCGTGATCGTCTTCGTCGGATCGGTCGGATCAATGATACTGATGTCGTGCGAGAACAGCAGCTCACGGTAGGACACGGACTGCTGAGGTTCATCGGCGGACGCTGCCTTGGTGAGGTCCAGATTGCCGGCCGGCATCTGCGCCGCACCCGCCGCGTTCACCGGACTGTGGCAGCCACCCTGCGTGCAAGTGTGATCCGAAATCACATTTCCCGTCACGGGGTCTGTGACCTGGCGCGTGAGATCCCACAGCGGCTGCAGGTGCTGCGGATAGTTGATGATCACGCGGCAGATCGCCGCCCACGCCGTGACACAGGCCGCGCTCGTCGGGAAGGCGGTCATGAACTGCGTGGCGTCATCGTAGCGAAGGTTGATGGGCGCGCCGGGCGTGGCCTGAGCGGGATCGGTCCATATGTCGGTGTAGAGCACGTTGACGTTCGGGACCATCTGCTTGCACGGCGGGGAATCACTGGCGCAGCTCACGCGCATGCGCGCCTGTGCCATGGTCTCGCCCTGGTTGGGAATGAAGGCGCCGCTGCCCGAGGAAAGGGTGTGCGGGAACGCGACCCCGGTCGTGGCCGCCCCGGGCCACGCTGAGGTAAAGGCTCCCTGTCGGCCGTGCGAGACCGGGCGCTGCATGCTCGCCGGCGCGTGACAGCCGTTACAGTTCACGACCTCGCCGGGGCGCAGCTGCAGCCATACGCCCTGCGTCGGGGCGTTGCGACGCGCGTTCGCGTCCAGCACCTCGATGCGGAAGGCGACGTTGGCCGGCACCTCGACGCGCACCGAGCCGTCGGGCTCGATCGGCACGTAACCGAGGATCTCCAGCATGTAGTTGGTCGCGCCGAAGGCGGCGTTGGAGAGGTTGACGATGGTCTTGTCCGGAATCGACACCGCCTTCTCCAGGCGCAGGAAGCGGGCCGGCCGTTGCGCGGCGGGAGTCGACGCCGGGTCGGCGATGGTGGCGATGTTCGGGTTAGCGGTGTCCACGCCGTCGATGTCGTAGACACTCCTTATATCTATGACGCCGACGTTGGCATCCACGAGGTTCTGGTCGAGGTCCACCCCTGGGACCTTGTCGAGGATGATGTTCGGCTGTGGCCGCGGCTGCGCTATCGCCAGGTCGCTGATCATCACGCCCTCGACCGGAGTCATGAGCGGCTGCAACGTGTTCTGCTTCGGGTCGAACATCCACACGCTGTAGAGCGGCGGAGCCACCGTCGGGTTGGCGACGCTCAGGTTGGTCGAGCTGCACGGGACGATCGGCGGGGGCGTCTGCGTGGTATCGAGCAGGCGGCACTGCGTCCAGCTGACCAGGATGCGGCTGGTGCCGTCGAGCAGCGGGTAGGCCGACGAGAAGCGCCCGCCGGGTGAGGGCCCGGGAATCGTCACGACGTTCATCTGCGTGGCGAGGGTCTGCGCCGGTCCGGCGAGCCCGGCGTTGCCGGCGAGCGCCTGGGTGTTCTCCACGTAGTGGATGCCGTCGATGATCACCAGCGAGCCGCCGTCGTCGACGTCGGTGTACTGGCGCTCGATCGCGAGAATGCGCCCGTCCTGCATTTCGTGCGGGTGCGTGAACTCCACGACGGTATTGCTGGTGCCGGTGTTGTGGCTGTTGGCGCCGTAGTAGAGCTCGAGGTCGGTGCCGTCCGGATTCGCCGAGTACAGCGACATCGCGTCCTTACCCGGGGCATTGTCCCAGCGCGTCCACAGTACCCGGCCGCTGGCGAGCACCGTCGCGTCGCGATCGTGGCTCTGGTTGAAGGAGATCTGGTGCACGCCGGTGCCGTCGGCATTCATCACCTCGACGACGAAGGCCGGCTCCTGGCGCGCTTCGTTCTGGGCGGGGAACTGCGGCTTGCCCTCGTCGAGCAGAATCCCCTCTGACTGTGTCTGGCGTGTCGAGGAGAAGACGATACGACCGTCCGGCAGATAGTGCGGCGACACGTCGTTGACCGTCACCGGGTCCGGATCCGTGGACGGGTTGATCACCGCGTGCAGGTCGTCGGTGGCGATGACGTATTCGTAGATGCGCCAGGAGGGAGCGTTCTTGGTTTTTTGATTCATGCTGAGCGGGCCGCGCATCGCGAAGATGACGCGCTTGCCGTCGGCTGAGGTGTCGACGTCCTTGATGTTGTAGACCATGCCGGCAGTGATGCGGGTCGTAATGTTGGTCTCATTAGCATCGGCCGAGGCGCTGTCGCGCATATAAAGGTCGGCGGGCGCAGCGAATACCAGGTCGCGCATGGTGCGCAGGTCGTCCTGCACGAACGCACCCGTGGCATCCAAGGGGACCGTGCGCTTCACATAGAAGATCGGGAAGTCGACGGTGGCGGGGTCTGACACCTGGCTCTTGCCCAGGCTTATGTTGCCCCCGCTGCTGCAGGCCGCAGCCAGCATGGCCAGCGCCACGAGCAATCCGCCCGTCCGCCACGTCGTGGCCCGGTGGATGATCTGCCTCAGTTTGTGCCAGCCGCCTTGCGGGTCCATGTGCGTCTCCGTCACTACGCCGACGTTCCGCCGCGTGTGAATGTAACGTAATTCGGGACAAAATCCCGGCCTATTCCCCAGACCGCAAACTCCGTCACGGCGTCGCAGAGCGCCGCGCGGTTCTTATAGGCCCGCGAAAGCCGGGCCAATCGAGTACTTGTTAGACGTTCGATCAGGTCCACGCTGTGACCGGGCTCGCAGTTTGCCGCGCATTGAGCAGCGTAGAACAACAACTCAGCAAACTGTCGGTCAGCGGCGACGTCCGGCGATTGAGACATTCGGGGCGGGTTGTTGGTAACCGTATAGTCCGGTGCGTGCATCGGGCATTGTCGAAAGTTGGGACGAGCGCCATGAATGTCACTAACACACAGGCACAGGTCAGTTCGCGCCGCGCGCGTCGCGCGACGGTAGCGGGTTCGGTCGTACTGCTGCTGCAGCTCGCAGCGGCTGCGCACGCCGGACCTAACGAGCAGGCCAAGCGCATCTACGAGCGCATCGCGGGTGAGCCGCCGCCGGCGGCGGTGCTCACGCAGATGGCCAACGCCATCACGGCCACTCCGGGTCAGACCGGACTGGTGAACGCCGCGGTGATCGCTACCCAGGCGTCCGGCTTCTACAACGTCGTGCTGAAGAACATGGTCATCCCCTGGACCAACCGTGACCAGACCGTGTTCGCGCCTTTCAATGACTACGCCGCGACCGTGATCGGCATGGCGCGCGACGATCTTCCGTTCAACACCGCGCTCTCGGACGACATTCTCTATACGGTGAACGCCTCGGGGCTGCCGGCACCGTCGGCGGCCAATAACGATCACTACGCGACCGCCGAGACCAACGGCGTCGACCTGATGAGCGCGCTGAAACGCACGACGCAGTCGGGTACCTACGGTCTGCCGGTCGAGGCAACCGCGGGACTCCTGACCACGCGCGGTGCGGCCTCGGCGTTCTTCATCAACGGCACGAACCGGGCGATGTTCCGCTTCACGATGATGAATCACCTCTGCCATGACATGGAGCAGGTGATGGACACGACCCGACCCTCGGATCGTATCCGCCAGGACGTGGCGCGCTCGCCCGGCGGCGACAGCCGCATCTTCATGAACCAGTGCGCCGGCTGCCACAGCGGCATGGATCCGATGGCGCAGGCGTTCGCGTACTACAACTACGACGGCGTCACCACCATGGCGTTGCAGTACACGCCCAATCAGGTGCAGCCGAAGTACACGATCAACGCCACCAACTTCCCCTACGGGTTCGTCACCCCCGACAACACCTGGTCGAACCGCTGGCGCGCGGGCCCGAACTCGTTCCTCGGTTTTGATCCCTCGCTGCCCGGCAGCGGCGTCGGCGCGAAGTCCCTCGGCCAGGAATTGGCCGCGAGCGACTGGTTCGCGCAGTGTCAGGTGCAGAAGGTGTTCCAGACGGTGTGCTTCCGCGCGCCGAACAGTTCGACTGACATGGCGACGGTCGCCACGATCAAGGCGAACTTCAAGTCCGGTGGATACAAGCTCAAGCAGGTATTCGAGCAGTCAGCTGCCGCCTGTGCGGGCCAGTAAGGGAGCCGCCGCAATGAATCGCAACACAGTTGCCATCCCGGTCGTCAGCCAGCCCCGCGTGAGGCGCCTCGCGCGCCTGCTCGGCGGCGCGGCGGTCATCGTCCTCGCGGCGGCGCTGAGCGCGTGCGCTGGCGGCAGCGGACCCGCGACGCAGGTCAATCAGCAGTCGACGCCGCCGACCAGCGGCGCCGATGCGTACACCGGCCCGGCCCCGGCCAACGCCGACGTACAGGCCTTTGCGATCAACCTCTGGGCCAACATACGCCCGTCGAACCGCTGCGGCGGCTGCCATCACGAGGGTGGCCAGTCGCCCATGTTTGCCCGTTCCGATGACGTGAACCTCGCCTACCAGGCGGCGCTTCCGCTCGTGAACCTGACCAACCCGTCGCAGTCGACGATGGTTCTGAAGGTCGGCGGCGGCCACAACTGCTGGGTCGCGGACCCGTCCGCGTGCGCGGCCACCATGCTGCAGTGGATCCAGTCGTGGATCGGCGCGGGCTCCTCCTCGACGACCAGCATCGAACTCGTCGCGCCCCCGGTGCAGGCGCCGGGCGGCGGCAAGCAGTTCCCGCAGGATCCGACGGCCGGCAACCCGAGCTTCGCGACCACCGTGTGGCCGTTGCTCACCAAGTTCTGCTCGGGCTGCCACACCTCGAGCTCCGCCACCCCGCAGCAGCCGTACTTCGCGAGTTCGGACGTCAATGAGGCGTACGCGGCGGCACAGCCGAAGATGAATCTCTCTCAGCCCAACCAGTCGCGCTTCTACGAGCGTCTGGCTGAGGAATTCCACCATTGCTGGGTGACGCCAAGCTCCGGCGGCACCCCGGACTGCCCGGGGAGCGCAACGGCCATGCTGGCGGCGATCACGGCCTTTGCCAACGGCATCCAGGTCACCCCGATCGACCCGAACCTGGTGGTCTCCAATGCCGTGACCCTCACGCAGGGCACGATCGCCGCGGGCGGTGACCGCTACGAGGCGAATCTCGTGGCCAAGTACATGTTCATGACCGGCAGCGGCAACACCGCGTACGACACGAGCGGCGTGACGCCGGCGGCCGACCTGTCACTGTCCGGCAATGTCAGCTGGGTGGGCGGCTGGGGCATCGACATCGGCCCCGCCATGGGCAACGTCGCGGGCGGCAAGGCGCAGGCCTCCACCAGCGCGAGTGCCAAGCTCGCCTCGATGATCCAGTCCTCGGGCGAGTTCTCGATCGAGGCGTGGGTCGCGCCGGCCAACGTGACGCAGACCAAGGCGTTCGTCGTCAGCTACTCCGGCAGCAACACCACGCGCGACATGACGCTCGACCAGGAGGCCATGCAGTACGAGGGCATGACGCGCAGCAGTGCGACCGACACCAACGGTCAGCCGCCGCTCATGACCACCACTGCGAGCGGCGCCGCGCAGGCGGCCCTGGCGCACGTGGTGCTCACCTACGACCCGGTCAACGGGCAGAAGATCTTCGTCAACGGCATCTGGACAGGTGACACCGATCCGGCCAAGGGCGGCACCTTCGCCAACTGGGACACCACGTTCGCGCTGGTCCTCGGCAACGAGACCACCGGGCAGCGGCAGTGGCAGGGCGTCATCAAGTTCGTCGCCATCCACAACCGTGCGCTCACCCAGGCGCAGATCCAGCAGAACTTCGCGGCCGGCGTCGGCCAGAAGTACTACCTGCTGTTCGGCGTGGATCAGCTCTCGGGGATGTCGCAGTCGTACATCCTGTTCCAGGCCATGCAGTACGACACGTACAGCTACCTGTTCTTCCAGCCGAAGTTCATCAGCCTGAACCCCTCGGCCACGGTGCCCGCGAACCTGAAGGTGAGCGGCATGCGGCTCGGCGTGAACGGGCAGCTTGATACGGCCGGACAGTCCTACGCGACGCTGAACGCCACGCTCGGCGGCAGCAGCTACACCGGTGGTAACGGACAGCTGCTCTCGCCGCTCGGTACGGTCGTGCCCGTCACGCTCGGGCCGGCGAACGACCTGTTCTTCCTGTCCTTCGAACAGTTCGGCACGCACCTGAATCCGTTCGTCGAGCCGCCGGTGTCGCTGGCACCGCCGGTGCCGGATAACACCGCGCAGCCGGACTTTGGCGTGATGACCTTCGAGCGCTACAACAACACGCTGTCGGTGATCACCGGCGTGCCGATCACCAACAGCACCGTGCAGACGTTGTACATGAGCTCGCAGCAGTCGCTGCCGTCGCAGCCGATAATCGCCGCGTTCCTGCCCTCGCACCAGACGGCGTACTCGCAGCTCGCAAATGCGTACTGCACAGCACTGGTGGGCGACTCGGTGCGGCGCCCGAAGTTCTTCGGCAGCGGCCTGGAGAGCAGTCTTACCATGAGTGCCGGCTCCTTCTTCTCCTCGGCCGGCAACCGCCAGGTCGTGGAGAACGCCCTCGTGGCCAAGGCGGTCGGTGCTGCGAATCCCGACGCCGCGACCGCGGTGACCAACGAAGTGGACGCGTTGCTGCAGAAGATTCCGACGCTCAACAGCAGCACGAACGTACAGGCTGCGACAGCGTGGGCGTGCACCGCCGTGCTCGGCAGCGCCGCCGTGACCCTGCAGTGACCGAGATCAGGAGTAAGTGACATGATTATCGGAAAGAAGCCTCCTCGGCCCCACGCGCTCGGCGAGCCCATCCTGCACGCGGATCACCCGGTGCCGGTGACGCGTCGCGAGATGCTGTCCGCGGGCCTGATCTCGGGACCGGCGATGGTGCTCGGGCCGGCCTGGCTTGGCGGCTTGCTCAAGGCCAGCCGCGCGGAAGCGGCGCTGTCGCCGGACATGCAGGCGCTGCTGGTGCAGGCGCAGTGCAACGTCGCCACGGCCTCGGGCAAACTGCCCGTCATCTGCTTCGACCTCGCCGGCGGCGCGAACCTCGTCGGCTCGGAGGTGCTGGTGGGCGTGCAGGGCGGCCAGAGGAACTTCCTCTCGACGGCCGGCTACGGCAAGCTCGGCGTGCCGGGCAACATGGTGCCCAGTTCCAGCGCCAACATTGATCCCTCGCTCGGGCTCCTCTGGCACGCGGACGGGGCGATCAAGCGCGGCATCCTCAGCAAGGCGACGACGCCCGCGACCGCCGCCGGCACCAACGGAGCGGTGTTCTGCGCGATGTCGCAGAACGACACGCAGAACAATCCCCACAACCCGATGTACGGCCTCGCGATGGCGGGCGCCCAGGGTCTGCTGCTGACACTCATCGGCACGGAGTCCTCGGTGTCGGGTGGCAACTCTCAGGCGCCGATGGCGCTCATCGACGCCTCGCTGCAGCCGACCACGATCGACCGGCCCTCGGATGCGACCGGCCTGGTCGACACCGGCGGCGCGACCGCCGACCCGGTCGCGGTCGCCGTGCTCGAGTCGCAGGCGCGCATCAGCGGCGGCAGCACGCCGTACACGAGCGGCTCCAACAGTGCCTTCACGGGGGTGCTGAGCTCGCCGAGCGGCAGCACGCCGGGCGTGTCGATCTACCCCGACGGGGCCTCTGACGGCGCCATCAAGAACCAGGTACGCTGCGCGTACGTGAAGTCGGCCAACACCGCCGACGCCTTTGGCAATCCGGCGGCGCTCGATCCGACCAAGGATCCGCTGATCATCGGCGGCACCACCCCGATCTTCACCGCCACGGACTTCCAGGACGGCGACGTCCAGAAGACCGCGACCGTGATGAAGCTGGTGCTCGATGGCTACGCGGGCGCCGGCACCATCGCCATGGGCGGCTACGACTACCACGACGGCACGCGTGCGACTGGCGAGTCGCGCAACTTCAAGGCCGGGCAGATGATCGGCGCGGTGCTCGAGTACGCGCAGCGCAAGGGTACGCCGGTGATGATCTACGTGTTCAGCGACGGCTCGCTGAGCTCGACCGGCATGCCGGACAACAGCACCGCCGGCCGCGGCAAGTACGGCTGGCAGGGCGACAACTCCTCGGTGTCCTCGACCTTCTTCCTGGTCTACAGCCCCAAGGGCCGGGCGACGCTGCGCAACGGCACCGCCGGGCAGCAGATCGGCTACTTCACCTCGGACGGCTCGGTGGTCAGCACCGGCAGTCCGGCGGCGAATTCCGTGACGCAGCTCGTGCAGCTCGTGATCCTCAACTACATGGGCCTCATCGGAACCGATAACCAGTTCACGACTCTGTTCCCCATGCAAAGTCTCGGCTCCGGCGCGACGCTGCAGGGCCTGACCGCCTTCACGCCCATCATCTGACGGCGCGTGCGTGCCACCCCCGCGCGGGTGGCACGCACACGCGACGCCTGTCGCGTTACGACGACGCCGCCGCGCCTCCCGCGCTTGGGGAGGCATGCCTCATTTCACGGCTCGCTTCGTTGACAGTGTTAAGTGCGCTGTGCAATTTTGCCGCTAACTCGGGAGCAGGTCGCTTCCCGTGGTAAAGGATCGCTATTGAGCTGGCAATGGCCGAACGGCCTCATGCGGCGCGCGCGCCCGCGTCCGGGCGTGTTGCTGCTCGCGTGCCTGTGCGCGCTGGCGCCCGGCGCCGTGCGCCAGGTCCTGGCACAGCCCTACAGCCTGATCAATCAGGCCGCCCCCGACTTTGCCCTGCGTGCCGCCGCCGGCGGCAACGTGCGCCTCTCTGAACATCGTGGCGAGGTCGTTGTCTTAAGCTTCTGGAGCAGCCGCTGCACTCCCTGCCGCACCCAGCTGAGCCTGCTGAACCGCAGCTTTGCCACCTACCACTCGGCGGGTCTGGCCGTTTACGGCGTCGGGGTGGACGACGATCCGGCGCAGGCTCGCGAGTTTGCGCATTCGGCCTCGGTCGGCTTTCCGATGTTGCTCGACCCGGAGAAATCGGTGAGCCGCAGCTACGTGGTCGACGACCTGCCCATGACCGTGCTCATCGACCGCGGCGGAACCGTGCGGCAAGTACTGCGCGACTACAACGCCGCCAACGAGACTCTCTACGTGCAGGAGCTGCGTGCCCTGCTGAACGAATGATCGGAATCCTCATGTCACAGACTGTATCTGCCACCCGCGCTGCGACCGCCGTGCGGTCCGCGCGCGTCCTTGCCGCGACGCTCGCGGTGCTGCTGCTCGGCGTCGCCTCGCTGGCGACGGCTGCGCCGCCGCCCGCCACGGCGCCTGCAGCCGCCACGCCCGCGCCCGCGCCGAGCGCGGCGCCCGAGACCCCGAGCGACACTCGCGGTCTCGACCAGGAGATCCAGGGGCTCAAGAAGGACGTGGTCGATCTCAACAAGGACCTGTCGATCCTCGAGGAGGAGCTGCTGTTCCCGGCCAACACCCAGGTGGCGGTATTCCTGTCGATGGACGTGGGGGACTTCTTCGGGCTGGATTCTGTGCAGCTGAAGATCGATCAGAAGGAAGTCATCAACTACCTGTACACCCCGCGCGAGGTGGACGCGTTACTGAAGGGCGGCGTGCAGCGCCTGTACATCGGCAACCTCAAGGTGGGTCAGCACGAGATCGTCGCCTTCTTCAACGGCAAGGGGCCGAGCGAGCGCGCCTACAAGCGTGGTGCCTCGCAGCGCTTCGAGAAGGGCGTGGGGGCCAAGTACCTGGAACTGAAGATCACGGACCGGCAGCGCAAGCTGCAGCCGGAGTTTGAAATCAAGGACTGGGAATAGCGCTTGCGCCCCGGGTCCCACATGCGCACGCTGCTCGTGGTCTGCGCCCTGGCCCTCGTGGCCGGGACCGCGGGTGCGCGCCGGCACGACCCGGAGAAGATGCCCGAGACGCGGGTGCACGACCTGCATTACGGCGACGTGCTCTTCTACTTCTACCAGGACAAGGATCTCGACGCGCTCACTCAGCTGCTCGCCTACGACCACTGGCAGCGCATGCCGCACGACGGCGAGGACGCGCAACTGCTCAAGGGCGGGTTGTATCTCGAGCTCGGGATGCACAACGAGGCCGGCGAGATCTTCGAGAAGGTGCTCACGCAGGACGTGCCCACCGGCGTGCGCAACCGCGCCTGGTACTACCTCGCACAGGTCTGGTATGCGCGCGGCTACTACGACAAGGCGGAAGCGGCGCTGCGCAAGATCAACGGCCGGATGTCGCCGGACCTGGAGGCGCAGAAGGAGCTGCTGTTCGCCAACGTGCTCATGCACCAGGGGCGCTACGACGAGGCGATCAGCCTGCTCTCGGGCTGGCGCGGTGAACTGCCCTGGTCCGCCTACGCGCGCTTCAATCTCGGCGTGGCGCTCGTGCGGCAGAAGCGCCTGAGAGATGCCGACCCGTTCCTGAGCGGCGTCGGCACGATGCTCGCGAGCACGCCGGAGCTCGCGGCGCTGCGTGACCGGTCGAACCTGGCCCTCGGCTACGCCTACCTGCAGGCCGAAGAGCCGGCACGCGCGCGGCCGGCGCTCGAGCGCGTGCGCCTGAACGGTCCTTACTCGGACAAGGCCCTGCTCGGAGTGGGATGGGCCGACGCGGCAGTCGGGGACTACCAGGGCGCGCTGACCCCATGGATGGAGCTGCGCAACCGCAACGTGCTCGACTCGGCGGTGCAGGAGTCCTACCTCGCCGTGCCGTATGCGTTCAGCAAGCTCAATGCCAACTCGCAGTCGGCCGAGTACTACGAGAGCGCGGTCAGCTCGTTCGATGCAGAGAACACGCGCCTGGATGCCGCGATCGCCAGCATCCGGCGCGGCGACATGCTCAAGCGCGTCCTGCAGGAAGACAAGGGCTCGAACTCCGGCTGGTACTGGCAGTTGAAGAACCTGCCCGACTCGCCCGAGTCGCGCTACCTGTACGCGGTGCTCGCCGGGCACGACTTCCAGGAGGGCCTGAAGAACTACCACCAGCTTGTCTACATGAGCGACAGCCTCGCGGACTGGGACGACAAGATGCTCGCCTTCCAGGACATGATCCAGACCCGCGAGCGCGCCTATGCCGAGCGCCTGCCGCGCGCGGATGCACTGCTCGCCTCGGGGGCGCTCGAGAAGCTGCAGCAGCGCGACGCGGCGCTCGAGAACGAGCTGCGCACGATCCAGGCGCAGCACGACGTCGCCGCCCTGGGTACGCCCGAAGAGCGCGACCAGTGGGCGCGCATCCAGCGCCTCGAGGCGGCGCTGAACGGTGCCGCGCCCGGCGGAGTCAGCGCGCTCGGCATTCCGACCGAACCGCTCGGACGCATCCAGCAGCTGCAGTCGGCGCTCGGCGCCTCCCGGGACAACCCGGAGACGGCCGAGTCGCGCGCGCGCCTGGCGCTGGTGAAGGGCGTGCTGTTCTACCGCCTGAATGACGCCTACGCGGCGCGACTGTGGCAGGCGCAGCGCGGCCTGAAGGACCTCAGTCTCGCGCTGCACGAGACGCAGAGTCGCTGGATCCGCGTCGAACGGGCGCGCAAGAACGTGCCGGTGAACACCGGCGAGTTCGCAGCGCGCGTGGCCGGACTCAAGCAGCGGATCGAGTCGCTGCAGGTGCGGCTCGCCGCGGCCGAGCAGAAGCAGAGCGACTACCTCGGGCAGGTCGCGGTCGCGCAGCTCGAGCAGCAGAAGGAGCGCCTCTCCGCCTATCAGCTGCAGGCGCGCTTCGCACTCGCGAGCATGTATGACCGCGCGGCCAACGCGCAGGCGGCGCAGAAGCACCCGAAGGCACCGGCGCCCACGCAGAAGGGCGACGGGACCGAGGAGGCGAGCGCGCCCGAGAGCGAGGGCCCCAAGTGAGGTTCCGGGACGCCAAGCGTGCACCCCTCGCGCTCGCCGCGGCCGCCGCCGTGGGACTCGCCGTCGGCGCGCATGCGCAGTCGAACGGCCCGACGACCATCGGCGAGCTCACCC
Source organism: Steroidobacteraceae bacterium (assembly GCA_036270915.1). Classification (GTDB taxonomy): domain Bacteria; phylum Pseudomonadota; class Gammaproteobacteria; order Steroidobacterales; family Steroidobacteraceae; genus 13-2-20CM-66-19. The sequence continues at coordinate 21,745 of DATBBQ010000063.1, read as the reverse complement.
CGCGCAAGGTCGAGGTGCACAAGGACACCGCGGCGGACGCGAACGTCGCGAAGGCGATGGACAACTACAAGCACTTCCTCGACCTGCAGCACACCGATCCGAAGCTGCGCGCCGAAGCCATGCGGCGCCTCGGGGACCTGAATCTGGACGCCGGCGAGATGCAGCGCCTCGAGCAGGAAGTGACCGCGGTCGACCTGCAGGGCGGTGAGGCCATCCGGCTGTATACGACGCTGCTGAAGGCCTACCCGGACTATGCGCGCAACGATCAGGTGCTCTACCAGCTGGCGCGCGCCTACGAGACCACCGGGCAGCGCGAGCAGGCGCTCGCCACGCTCGACCGCGTCGTGCAGCACTACCCGCAGAGCCCGCAGCTCGACGAGGTGCAGTTCCGGCGCGGGGAGATCCTGTTCTCCGCGAAGCGTTACCCCGAGGCCGAGAAGGCCTACGCCGCCGTGATCGGTCGCGGCGGCACCTCCGCCTTCTATGAGCAGAGTCTCTACAAGCACGGCTGGTCGCTCTTCAAACAGTCGCTCACGCTCGAGAGCCTGCCGTCGTTCGGCGGGGTTCTCGACCGGGAACTCGGCACGTCCCCCGCCAAGTCGGTGCGCCTCGAGAGCCTCAGGCGCGCCGACCGCGAGCTGGTCGAAGACACGCTGCGGGTGATGAGCATCACGTTCTCGTACGAGGACGGCGCGCAGTCGCTCGAGCAGTACGTGCAGAAGCACGGTTCTCGGCCCTACACCTGGCTGCTGTACGCGCGCCTCGGAGACCTCTACGTCACCAAGCAGCGCTACCAGGACGCCGCCACTGTTTACCGCGCCTACGTCGCCCTCGACCCCTACAGCGATCACGCGCCCGACCTCGACATGGCGGCCATCGAGGCCTACGGCAAGGGCGGCTTCAGCCAGCTGGTGCTCGATGGCAAGCACGAGTTCGTCGAGCGCTACAACTTCGACTCCCCGTACTGGAAGACGCGCAAGCGCGCCGACAACCCGCGCGTCGTGCAGGAGCTGAAGACCAATCTCAAGGACGTCGCCACCTACTTCCACTCCAGCGCCCAGAAGACCAAGCGCGTGGCCGACTACCAGGAGGCCGCGCGCTGGTACCGCGACTACCTGAAATCCTTCCCCGGGGACCCCGACTCCGCGGCGACCAACTATCTCCTGGCCGAGGCCTTGTTCGAAGGTCACGAGTACGGCGAGGCCGCGGCCGAGTACGAGCGCACCGCCTACGACTACCCGAAGAACGGCAAGTCCGCGACCGCCGCCTACGCCGCACTGATCGCCTACCAGAAGGGCGAGGAGGGGCTCACGGGTGACGCGAAGCTCGCCTGGCACGGCAAATCCACCGATTCCAGCGTCCGCTTCGCCCAAACCTACCCCGAGCATCCCGACAGCGCCGGCGTGCTGACGCGCGCCGCCGAGGAAATCTTCGCGAGCGGCGACCGGGCGCGCGCCATCGGCGTCTCGCAGTCGATACTCGCCCGGCAGCCGCCGGTCGAGCCCGCCAAGCAGCGCATCGCCTGGACCATCATCGCCCAGTCCTACTTCGATCAGGGCGAGTACGCCAAGGCAGAGCCGGCCTTCCTGCAGGCGCGCAACCTCGCCGCGGGCGACGAGAAGATGCGCGCCGACTTGAACGACCGCCTGGCGGGGAGCGTCTACAAGCAGGGCGAGGCGAAGCAGAAGGCGGGGGACGCGGCGGGCGCAGTCGACGACTACCTGCGCGTCGCGCGCGTCGCCCCCGAATCCAAGATCCGGGCAACCGCGCAGTACGATGCGGCCACGCAGCTCATCGCCCTCAAGCAGTGGGACCGCTCGATCGCGGTCCTCGAGCAGTTCCGCCACGACTTTCCGCAGGACAAGCTGCAGCCGGAGGTGACGCGCAAGCTCGCCGTCTCCTACGCCGCGGCCAACCATCCCGGCGAGGCCGCCGCGGAGTTCGAGCGCATCGCCGGCAATCCCGGCGAGGACCGCGCCGTGCAGCGCGAGGCGCTGATGCAGTCCGCGGACCTCTATGCCAAGGCGGGTAACGGTGGCAAGGCGTCCGGCATGCTGGAGAAGTACGTCGCGGCCAACCCGGCGCCGCTCGCCGACGCCGAGGAGGCGCGCCAGCGCCTCGCCGACTATGCCGAAAAGGGCGGGGACCTCAGCAAGCGCGACCGCTGGTACAAGGAGATCATCGCCGCCGACGCCGCCGCGGGCGCCCAGCGTACCGAGCGCACGCACTACCTCGCGGCGAAGGCGCAGCTGGCCCTCGCCCAGCCCGCGCGCGACGCGTTCCGCTCCGTGCGCCTGTCGACACCGCTGAAGAAGAGCCTGGTGGTGAAGCGTGACGCGCTCGAGACCGCGCTCGACGGCTATAAGCGCGCGGCCGAGTACAACGTCGCGGAGGTCACGACCGCGGCGACTTACGAGATGGCCGATCTGTACCGAGTGCTCGCCAAGGACGTGCTCGCCTCCGAGCGGCCGAAGAATCTCAAGGGCGACGAGCTGGAGGAGTACAACTCGCTGCTCGAGGAGCAGGTGTTCCCGTTCGAGGAACAGGCGATCAAGGTGCACGAGATCAACACCGCGCGCGCGAAAGAAGGCGTCTACGACGAATGGGTGCGCAAGAGCTTCCAGGCCCTCGCCGAGCTCAAGCCCGCGCGCTACGCGAAGACGGAGATGACGCACGATGTCGTCGTCAGCATCGAATAGCGCAGCCGCGGGCCGGGCCCTGGCCTGCGCACTTGCGCTCGCACTGGGAGCCTGCAGCTCCCAGGCCGTGCGCGAGACGCCGGCGCCGGCGCAGTCCGCGGCCAAGTCCGCGCCGCAGCCCGTGAAGCCGGGCGGCGCAGCGGGCGCTGCGCCCGCCACCGCGGGCGCGAGCGACGCGGCTGCGGCGGCTGGCGTGCATCCCGACGTACCGCCGGCCGCGCGGACCGACTTCGACCGTGCCGTGAAGTTCATGCGCGCCGGGAACGCCACCGAGGCCGAGCTCGACTTCAAGCAGATCGCACTGCAATACCCGCAATTTGCTGCGCCGCTCGTTAATCTGGCGATCCTGCAGCGCAAGGACGGTCACCTGGATCAGGCGGAGGAAACCCTGAAGGGCGCGGTCGCGCGCGAGAACGGCAGCGCGGTGGCCTGGACCGAGCTGGGCGTCACCCAGCGCATGCGCGGCAAGTTCAAGGACGCCGCCGCCTCCTACGAGCAGGCGATCAGCGCCGACGCCCGCTATGCCCCGGCGTGGCGGAACCTCGGCGTGGTCGAGGACCTCTATCTGGGTGACCCGAATCGCGCACTCACGGCGTTCGAGCAGTACAAGACGATCACGGGGGAGGACAAGCCCGTGAGCGGCTGGATTGCGGAGCTGCGGCAGCGCCTGGGGATCAAGAAGCCCGAAGCGGCCCCGGCGCCGGCGGCGGCACCGGAAGCGGCTCCCGCCACGACGCCGGCGGCTCCCGCCGCTGCCCCGGGCGCAGCGCCGGCGAATGCGTCCGCCACTCCGCCCGCACCGAAGCCAGGAGGCTGACATGACGAGGCTCACCGCCCGCTGCACGCTCGGCACGGCAACGCTCATCGCGCTCGTTGCCTCCTTCGCGCTGCAGGCCCAGCAGAGCAGCGCGCCGGTCGCTACACCGGCCGCGCCACGTGAGATTCCGCGTCCGGACCAGCTCGAGCCCGGCGTCGACACGACCAAGAGCCCGCCATCCACGGGCGGGGAGAAGCCGGAAGCGGCCAGCGCCGCGCCACCTGCGGTCGCGGCACCGGCGGGCGCCGAGAGCAGCGCGGGCGCCGCGAAGAGCTCCGCCACGGCGAAGAACGCCAAGGGCAAGGCGGGCCCGGACCGCCTCGAGCTCGGCGCGACCGACGTCAGGGGCAACAGTGAGCTGCCGACGGTCATGTATGTCGTCCCGTGGAAGCGCTCGGACCTCGGCGACCTGGTCGGCAAGCCCGTCAACAGCCTCGTCGACGAGGTGCTCCAGCCCCTCGACCGCGACGTGTTCCGGCGTGAAAACCGCTATTACGAAGCGGTAAAGCCCGAGGGGGCGGCGGCAAAAGCAGACGCGGCGCCGGGTTCGGCCGCAAAGCCCTGAAATGTGGGCGGCGGAATATCAGGATGAGAGCCAAGTCGCAGCTTTTTGGGCTTATGTCATTCAGTTTTGGGCATTGTATGTGCTTGTGTGGCAGTACTTTTTGAGCGGGAGTGTCAGATGGGCCTCGTGAATCTAATCGTTCGGTTCTTCCAGGGCGGCGGGGATTTCATGTACCCCATCGCCGTGGTGTTTGTCGTGGGTCTGGCGATCGCGATCGAGCGCTACATCGCGCTCACCCGCGCCGCCGCGCTCAACCGCGGGCTGTGGAACGAGATCGTTCCCCTGCTCGCGCAGGGCAATTTCCGGCAGGTGGCGCAGGCGACGGCCAAGTCGAATTCCGCCATCGGCCACATCCTCAACTACGGTCTCGCGCGCATCCAGTCGGCGCGTCGCCGCGATGACATCGAGAAGGCGATGGAGGAGAGCCTCATGGAGGTCGTGCCGCGTCTCGAGAAGCGCACGCACTACCTCGCGACCTTCGCGAACCTCGCGACGCTGCTCGGCCTGCTCGGCACGGTCATGGGCCTGATCCGCGCCTTCGCCGCGGTCGCCACCGTGAACCCGGCCGAGAAGGCGAACCTGCTCTCGGCCAGCATCTCGGTGGCGATGAACTGCACGGCGTTCGGTCTGATGACCGCGGTGCCGCTGCTGTTCATCCACGCGTGGCTGCAGACCAAGACCACCGAGCTCGTCGACAGCCTCGAGATGGCCTCGGTCAAGTTTCTGAACGCGATCACGGAACGCCAGGCGCCCGCCGCGGCCTGAGCGACTCTTAACGCGCGCTCGAACCTAAGGACTAAAGGTCCCGCATGCGTCGTTCGTACCAATACCGCAAGCTGGAGCGGCACTCGCGCAAGCCGGCCGAGCTGCTGCTCGTGCCGATGATCGACATCTTCACGGTACTCGTGACCTTCCTGCTGATGACGGCCGTGTTCTCGCGCACCGTGATCCTGCAGCTGAACCTGCCCGCCTCGCAGACCGAGTTCCGCGACCCGCCGCCGGGACTGGTGCTCGAGGTGATGGTGCGCAAGGACCTGCTGCAGGTCGCCGATCGCAACACCGGTCCGCTCGCGACCCTGCCCAACACCGCGACCGGCTATGACTACGACGGCCTCACCGAGTACCTGAAGCGCGTCAAGGCGAAGTTCCCTGAGAAGACCGACGCCAGCATTCTCCTGGAGCAGGACACCCCCTACGACACGCTGGTGCAGGTCATGGACCGGGTGCGCGTCTTCGAGCAGGGCTCGGGCGCGAGCCTGGTGCAGGCGGAGCTCTTCCCGGATATCTCCATCGGGGATGCGCCGGCCACCGATACCGTGGCGGCCGCGCCGGGCGCCAGCCCTCCCAACGGAGCCACCCCATGAGCATGTCAAACCGCGCGCGGCGCATGGCCCAGCATCACCTGCGCAACCGGGCCGACGCGCAGCTGAACCTCATCCCGCTCATCGACATCCTCTCGGTGATGGTGGCCTTCCTCCTGGTCTACTCCACCGAGGTCGAGGTCATCCAGAACGCCAAGGGGATCGAGATCCCGCAGTCGGTCGCGCAGACCGCGCCGAAGCAGTCGGTGGTGGTGATGATCACCAAGGAGCAGCTATTCGTGCAGGGCGAGTTCATCGCGACCGTGCAGCAGATCCGCTCGTCCGCAGGTCCGCTGGTCGAGCCGCTGCGTGCGGCGCTCAAGCGCCCGATGCTGGTCGGCCGGGACATGACGGAGAAGGACCTCGCGCAGCGCGAGATCACCATCATGGCTGACAAGGCGCTGCCCTACGACGTGCTCAAGCGCGTGATGGCGACCTGTACCGACGCTGACTACGGGAAGATCTCCCTCGCCGTCATCCAGAAGGAAAAGCCGGTCGTCGCCGGCTACAAGCCGGTGTAAGCGCGACATGCTGCTCGCTCCCTATTACCGCGAATTCGAGCTGCCCTGGGAGGGCGACGAGGAGTCCACACAACGGTTCCGCAAGATCCTCAAGGTCCTGCTGATCCTGCTGGTGTTCTTCGGCCTTCTCTTTCCGCTGCTGCCCAGGCCGAAGCAGGCGGTCACCGAGGAAGTGCCCGAGCGCCTCGCGCGCGTGATGCTCGAGAACAAGCCGAAGCCGCCGCCGCCGGCTCCGAAGGTCGAGGAGAAGCCCAAGATCGAGCCGAAGGTGGCGATGGTGACGCCGCCGCCGGTCGATCAGCGCCAGAAGGCGCACGAGAAGGCGCAGAAGCAGCTGAACCAGGTGAAGGACGAGCTCGCGGACCTGCGCGAGGTCATGGATCTGAAGCCCCTCGAGACCAAGAACCTCTCCGGTTCGGTCGGCGCGGATGCGCACGCCGAGCGCTCGCTGATCACCTCCAAGGTCGGGGCCGGCAGCGGCGGCATCACCTCCGCCAACTCCAGCCGCGGCTTCGGCTCCGGGGCCGGATCGCTGACCGGCCACGAGACCACCGCGGTCGCCTCCGGGATCGTCGCGTCGGGGCTGAACGCGCGCGCCCCCGCCGCGAGCGGCGGCGGCGGCAGGCCGGCCCGCTCGCGCGAGGAGATCGAGCTGGTGTTCGACCGAAACCACGGACACCTCGACAGCCTGTACGCACGCGCGTCACGCGAGAACGCGGAGCTGCAGGGCAAGGTAGTGCTCGAGCTGACCATCACCCCCGCGGGCGAGGTCACCATGTGCCGCGTGGTCTCGAGCGAGCTGAAGGATCCGGAGCTGGAGCGCAAGATCGTCGCGCTGGTGCGCTCCTTCCGCTTCGAATCCAAGGACGTCGACACGATCACCGTCACCAAACCGATCGATTTCTTCCCCTCCTAGCGCCTGAAGGTAAGCCGCGCGGGTCGCCCATGAACCTCAACTCTGAAATCCAGTTCTTCGCGGAGCTGCGCGTCGTCGACAAGGCGCGCCTCCTGAACCTGTTTTTGCGGGAGCTGTCCGAAGAGGCGCGCGGCACCTACGGACCCGGCACCGACCAGGTGCACGACGGAGCGCACCTGCGCTTCGTGAACGAGCTCTACCACCGCCTGACGCGGGTCATCGAGCAGCTGCTCGCGGAGGAGGCGACGCGCCCCGCCGACGATGTGGTGCTGCGCATGCTGCTCGCGCCGCGGGCCGACAAGGTGGCCGAGCGGCTGGTTTTCAACGCCTATGCCCGCGCCATCCAGGGCTTCGAGAGCTACGACACGACCGTCCTGATGGGCTCCTGAGGCGGCCACGCACCCCGGGCGCGCCACCGGCGCGACACGGGCCGCCACGGCGCGTTAGGCTGCGCCACCTTCGTGCCAGCTGACGGGCCCGCCATGCTTCACGTGCGCCGCCTCACCGCGCTCTGCCTCCTCGTCGCCGCCTGCGGCGCGATCGCCGCGCCTGCACCGCTCCTGCTGCGTCCCGCGCAGGTGTGGAGCGCGGGCGAGCCGCCCCACGCTGACTGGGTGGTGCTCATCGAGGGTGAGCGCATCAGTGCCGCAGGGCCTGCGGCCGGCGTGCACGCGCCCGCCGGCACCGAGGTCATCGAGCTGCCCGGGGCGACGCTCCTGCCGGGACTCATGGACCTGCACTCGCACCTGTTCCTGCACCCCTACAACGAGACGCTCTGGAACGACCAGGTCCTCAAGGAGCCGGTCGCCTACCGCACGCTGCGCGCCGGCGTGCAGGCACGCGCGACGCTGCTCGCCGGTTTCACGACCCTGAGAGACCTCGGTACCGAAGGCGCCGACTACGCGGACGTGTCGCTCAAGCGGGCGATCGAGGACGGTCTCATCCCGGGTCCGCGGCTGTTCGTCGCGACCCGGGCGATCGTTGCCACGGCCACCTACGGACCCGCGCCCCGCGGGCTGCGCCCGGACGTGTGCTGTACGCCGCAGGGGGCCGAGGAAGCCTCCGGTGTCGCCGAGGCGGTGCGCGCCGCGCGCGAGCAGGCCGGCCGCGGGGCCGACTGGATCAAGGTGTACGCGGACTACCGCTGGGGACCCGGGGGGAGCGAGGAGCCGACCTTCTCCGAGGAGGAGCTGAAGGCAATCGTCGACACGGCCCACTCCTCGGGTCGGCCGGTCGCCGCGCACGCGACCACCGCCGAGGGCATGCGCCGCGCGGTGCTCGCCGGCGTCGATACCATCGAGCACGGCTTTGAGGGCACGCCGGAGACCTTCCGCCTCATGGCGCAGCACGGCGTCGCCTACCTGCCGACCCTCACCGCGCAGGCCGCCTACGCCGAGTACTTCGAGCACTACGTGCCGGGCAAGAGCGAACCGACCCCCGGCATGCGCTCCGCCGCGGCCGCCTTCGCCGCCGCTCGCAAGGCGGGCGTCGTCATCGGCTGCGGCAGCGACGTCGGGGTCTTCACCCACGGGACCAACTACCGCGAGCTCGAGTGGATGGTGCGCGACGGGATGACCCCCGTGCAGGCGCTGACCGCGGCGACCGCCACCGACGCGCGCATCCTCAAGCGCGACGCCGACCTCGGCCGGGTGCGAGCCGGGATGCTGGCCGACCTGATCGCCGTGCCGGCTGATCCCACCCAGGACATCGCCGCGCTCGAGCACGTCGTGCTCGTGGTCAAGAACGGGACGCTCTACAAGCGCCCCTAGGTCAGGCGCGCGGCGAGCGCCGCGAGCGGCGCGCCGCTCAGGCGAAACCCGGTCCATTCATCGAGCGCGACCGCCCCGAGGCTGCGGTAGAAGCCGATCGCCGGCTCGTTCCAGTCGAGGACCGACCAGTCGAGGCGCGCGCAGCCGCGCTCGAGCGCCGTGCGCGCAAGCCACGCGAGCAGCTGCTCGCCGACGCCGCGTCCGCGCGCCTCCGGGCGCACGAACAGGTCCTCCAGGTAGATCCCCGGCTTGCCGAGGAAGGTCGAGAAGTTATGGAAGAAGAGCGCGAAGCCGACCGGTACGGCGTCGAGGCAGCCGAACACGACTTCCGCGTAGGGCCGCTCCCCGTACAGGGCCGCCGCGAGGTCCGCCTCGGTCGCCGACACCTGGTGCTCGAGCCGCTCGTAGTGCGCCAGCTCGCGGATGAAGGCGAGCACCTGCGCCATCTCGGCCGGGGCCGCCGGGCGGACGGTGACGGTGCGGCTGCTCATCCGGTGCTCTGCAGGCCCGCGGCGATGCCGCCGACACTCGCGAGCAGTGTCTCGAACAGGTCGCGGTCCTCGCGGCCGGTGGCCCGCCAGCGCCGCAGCAGATCCACCTGCATCAGGTTCATCGGGTCGACGTAGGGGTTGCGCAGGCGGATCGAGCGCTGCTGGGTCGGGTCGGAATCGAGCAGCGCGGCGCTCTCCTTGATCGCGAGCAGCTGCTCGCAGGCGAGGCGGTATTCGTCGCGGATCCGGCCGGCGAAGTGGCGCAGCGGCTCGGGGCTGAGCTCGTCGTAGTAGTCGGCGATCCCGAGGTCCGCGCGCGCCAGCGACGTCTCGAGGTCATCGATGAGGCCCCGCAGGAAGGGCCAGTCGCGGTAGGCCTCGCGCAGGCGCGTCATGCCCAGGTGCTCGCCGACGGCGGCGAGACCGGCGCCGGCCCCGTACCAGCCGGGCAGCATGTAGCGCGCCTGCGACCACGCGAATACCCACGGTACCGGCAGGAGCGCGTTCAGGTCGGCGGAGGCCGTGCGGTGCACCGAGCGCGACCCGATCTGCATGCGCTCGATGACGTCGATGGGCGTCACCGCCTGGAAGAACGCGTAGAACTGCGGCGTCTCGTACACCAGGCGACGGTAGGCGGCGCGGCTCTCGCGCGCGAGCAGGCCGGCGATCTGCAGCTGCTCGGCGGAGTCGGGCGGCAGCCGCCCCGCGCGCGTCGCCGCCGTCACCAGGCTGAGCGCGTTGAAGGCGCGCTCGAGCGTGCGCATGGCGATCGGGCGCAAACCGTACCCCTGCTTGATGGTCGCGCCCTGCTCGCGGATGCGCAGCACGCCGTCCACCGCCCCGGCGGGGGCGGCGCGCACGATGGCCTCTATGCGCGCGCCACCGCGCGCGAGGCTGCCGCCGCGCGCGTGAAAGAGCACGCTGCGCTCGCCCGCGCCGGCGAGCACCGCGGTGAGCTCGTGCTGCGCCTGGTGGATGAGGAAGCGCGAGGCGCACGGGCCGGCCTCCTTGTTGCTGTCGGAATAGCCGAGCGCGACGCACTGGCGGCGGCCGCGCGCCTCGAGGTGGCGGCGATAGAGCGGTTCGGCGAGCACCTCGCGCATGGTGGCGCCACAGGCGAGCAGTGCCTCCTCGGTCTCGAACTGCGGCGCGATGTCGAGCGCCACCTCGCCGCTGTGCTTGTCGTACATGCCGGCCCAGCGCGCCAGGAGCAGCGCCGCGAGCACGTCATCGGCGCCGCCCGCGCCGCTGATGATGAAGTAGCCGATCGCATCGGCCCCGTAGCGGTGCCGGCCCTGCATGATCGCGTCGAACACGGCGAGCATGCGCTTGCCGAGGGCGTCGAGCTCGGTCACCGGGCCGCGGTCCTTCGCGAGGGCTTCGGCGAGGCGCTCGCGGCGCAGACGCGGATCGGCCGTGAGCCACTCCGCCTCATCGAAACCCTGGGCGATCACCTGATGCAGCACGCTCGCGTGCTGACGCACGTCGAGCGTCGCGAGGTGAAAGCCGAAGGCGTCGATGCGCTTCAGCAGCCGCTCGACGTAGAAGAGTCCCGCGTGCACGCCCTTGTTGGCCTTGAGGCTGGACGCGATGAGCGCGACGTCGTCGCGGAACTGGCGCGCGTTCTCGTAGCCGCTGGCGCGCCCGTCGTAGGCCCCGCGCAGCCGCTCGCCGAGCTGCGCGAGGAACACGCGATAGGGCATGCGGTCGTGGCGTGCCGGGGTAATGGCGCGCGCTCCCGGGAGCACGGTGCGGTAGTGCTCGAGGCGCTTCAGCAGCTCCGCGGAGACCGCGACGCGGCTCGCGCTCTGCGAGAGGCGCTGCGCGAGCTCCTGGCATTCCTGGAAGTAGATGGTGACGATCACCTGCTGCTGCCGTGCCAGGGTCTCGCGGATGCTCTTGGCGTGCACGTCGGGGTTACCGTCCATGTCCCCGCCCGCCCACGAGCCGAAGTGCAGGACCGAGGGAACACGCGCCGTGCCGGCGGGCAGCGCGTACACCTTCTCCAGTGCCTGGGCGATCTCCTCGTAGAACACCGGCACCACGCGGTAGAGGATCTCGACGAGATAAAAGAGGATCTGCTCGCGCTCGTCAGCGACCGTGAGCCGCTCGCGCGGCAGCTCCTCGGTCTGCCAGGCGCTGGTGAGCTCCATGCGGATGTTGTCCCAGATGGTCTGTGCCTCGTGCGGTGTCAGGCTCGGGTCGAGCCGCTCGAGCAGGCGCTGCGCGATGCGCTGCTGCTTGCGCAGAAGCGTGCGGCGGCTCGCCTCGGTGGCGTGCGGGGCGAACACCGGCTCGATGGACAGCCCGCCGATGAGCTCGGTCACTTCGCCGGCGCTCAGGCCCGCGGCCTTGAGCGCCGCGATCGCGTCTTCGACACCGCCGGGCTGGGGGCGCTGGCTGTCCTTGACGAAGTAGTCGCGGCGGCGACGGATGCGGTGTACTTTCTCGGCGAGGTTGACCGCCTGGAACCACATCGAGAAGGCGCGCACCAGGTCGCGGGCGAGGGCGGGCGGGCGATCGCGCACCTGCGCGGCGAGCGTGGCGCGTGCAGCGGCGTCGCCGTTTCTGCCGCGAATGGCGGCGACGCGATCGGCCTCCACCAGCGCAAACAGCCGCTCGCCGCCCTGCTCGCGCAGGATCTCCCCGACGGCCGCGCCGAGCGCGTGCACGTCATCGCGCAGCGGCTCGTGCTTGGGCGGGAAGTGGATGTCGCTGCGGTCCACGCTCACTCGTTCCAGGCGTGGGCGCGGGCGGCGAAATCGGGGCGCTGCGGGCGCACCACGCAAAAGCGCTGTCCGGTGGGTGCCTGCATCACGAACCAGGTCTCGACGGGCCCGACGCGCGTCGCCCCGAGGCGCTCCAGCCTCCTGACCTCGGCCTCGATGTCGTCCGCCTCGATGTCCAGGTGCACGCGGCTCGGGTGCGTGACCTTCTGCACCTCCAGGTGCGGCTGATCCTCGGCGGTGGCGAGGCGCCGGTAGAGCGCGGGGTTGCCCGCACCTTCTACTTCGCTCGCGAGCCCGAGTGCCGCGCCCCAGAAGCGTGCCGCGGCCTCCAGGTCCTCGGTCTGGCAGTCGATGATGAATCCGGCGAGGCGACTCTTGTGCATGGTGCTCTCCTTACTGACTGAACCCTAGCCGGCGAGCAGCACGGCCTCGGCTCGCTCGAGCTCCTCGGGCTGGCCGTAGATGACGACGATATCGCCGTCGTGCAGCACGGTCTCGCCCGAGGGTTCGCGTCCGAGGATGCCGTGACGCCGCACGCCGGTAAAGGTGACCTCCACGCCGCGGCCGCGCACCTCCTGGAGGCTGCGGCCGACCGACCAGGCCCCCGGCGGGATGACGACCGACTTGAGCTCTTCGCGGTGCTCGCTCGTCTCGTCGACCGGCCGCGCGTCGCCGCGGCGCACGATGTTGCGCAGCACCGCGTAGCGGTTGTTGCGGATCTCCCCGAGCGTGCGCACCACGCGCGACACCGGCACGTGCAGCAGCATCAGCACGTGCGAGACCAGCATGAGACTCGCCTCGAACGTCTCGGGCACCACGTCGGTGGCACCGGCGTCCTGCAGCTCCTTGATGCGCGCGTCATCCTGGGTACGCACCAGCACCGGCACCTCGGCGCGCACGCCGCGCACGGCGCGCAGGATGCCGATGGACGTCGCCGGGTCGGAGAAGCTGATCACCACGGCGCTGGCCGTGGCGAGGCCCGCCTTGGCGAGCAGCTCCTCGTCCGAGGAGTCGCCGAAGATGACCGGATCACCCGCCTGGCGCGCCGCGCGGATGCGCGCCGGATCCAGATCGAGCGCGATGTACTCGAACCCCTGTGACTCGAGCACGCGCGCGACGTTCTGGCCGACGCGCCCGAAGCCGCAAAGGATGACGTGCTCGCGTTCGGCGATCTCATGCGTCGCCTGGTCCTCGCGCTCGCTCGCCGTGCGCAGCGGCCCGTGCTCCCTGAGCAGGAAGCGCGCGAGGCGCTTGTTGTTGTTGAGAATGAGCGGGCTCAGGACCATCGACAGCACGATCGCCACCACGAGCGGCGCCCCGAGGCGCTCGGGCAACAGTCCCGCCTGCAGCAGGATCGTGCACAGCGCGATGCCGAACTCCCCGCCGATCGCCATGACGATGCCGGTGCGCAGCGCCTTGAAGCGCGAGGTGGTGAAGGGGCGCGTGACGAGCGCGGCGAGCAGCGCCTTGAGCGCGAGGATCGTGGCGAGCACGACCAGTACGCTCGCGAGCTGGCTCACCCGCCCGAGCTGCGCGAGATCCAGCAGCATGCCGACCGAGATGAAGAACAGGCCGAGGAGGATGTCGCGGAACGGACGGATCACCGCCTCGATCTGGTGCCGGTACTCGGTCTCCGCCAGCATCATCCCGGCGAGGAACGCACCGAGCGCGAAGGAGAGCCCCGCGGTGTGCGACACCCAGGCGGAGCCGAGCACCACCAGCAGCACCGTGAGAGTGAACAGCTCCCGCAGGCGACTGTGCGCGATCACGTGAAAGAGCGGCCGCAGCAGCCAGCGCCCGGCGGCGAGCACGGCGGCGACGGCGAGCATGCCGCCGAGCACCGTGAAGAGGCTGTCGGCGAGCTCCAGCTGCGCGGTGCCGGCCACGAGCAGCGAGGCGAGCGCCAGGAACGGGACGAAGGCGAGGTCCTGGAAGAGCAGCATGCTGAAGGCGAGCCGCCCGTGGGTGCGGTTGAGTTCGGAGCGTTCGGTGAGCTGGGCGAGCAGGATCGCGGTCGAACTCATCGCGATGGCCCCGCCCACGACGGTCGCGACCAGCCACGGCAGACCGAGCCAATGCGCGATGAGGGCGAAGACGGCGGTGGTGACGCTCACCTGCGCCGCGCCGAGCCCGAAGACCTCGCCGCGCATCGCCAGCATGCGCGGCAGCGAGAACTCCAGGCCGAGCGTGAAGAGCAGGAACGCCACGCCGAGCTCGGCGAGCAGGCGTGTCGCGTGAGTGTCGGAGATGACTCCGAAGGCGTGCGGGCCGAGCGCCAGTCCCACGAGCAGGTAGGCGATGCTCGTCGGCAGCCGCAGGCGCCGCGCCAGCGTGACGAGGAACACCGAGGCGGCGAGCAGGATCAGGCTCTGCGAGAGGGGGCCAAACATTGCAGCCAACTTAGACCGCGCAGACGCGCGGACGCAACGGCCCCGGGGTCGCTTGTTTCAGTCTGGATCGGCCCCGCCGCACCGCGCCCCGGCAGGGGCCGGGCGGCCGATCAGATCCCTGACTGCCAGGTGCTCGGCATGCCGGCCTTTCCGATCGCGTCCTCGATTGTCAGGCAGGCATGACGCGCCTCGGGTTGGGCGCGCAGGCTTCTGGCAATGGAGTTCAGGAGGCGGCACATGACAGCCAGGTTCGGGTGGTGCGTGTGCAGCTGTTCCTCGACGCTATCAATCGCCTCGATCAGGTCCTCCTGTTCGCAGCTCGGAAAGGTCATGCTCGTGACGGCATGTTGTACGGCAACCAGCGCTTGATGTATTGCGGCGGCTTGCGTCCCATCCATGGGACGAAATTTGAACTGGTTTGCGCACGGCCGCAAGCCCTCGCGTCGGCCGCGGGGGAATTCCCCCAAAAAACAAAGAGCCCCGCCATTTTGTGGCGGGGCTCTTCAAGAACTCAGCTAAACGAGTGTTACTTCGGGGCCGAGGAGGACGACGCGTCCGCCGGCTTGCTGGCCTTCTTCTTGCTGCTGCTGCTGCTGTGGTGCTTCTTGTGGGACTTGCTGGTCGAGGCAGTCTGGTCGGTCGAACCCGCCGGCGGATCAGCCGCGAGCACGGGGCCGGCAATCAGGGCGAGGGCAATAACCGGAATGAGCTTCTTAAACATCGATGTGGTCTCCACGGTAAGGGGTGCGCAGCTTCGCCTTGGCGGGTGCCTGGCCGGCTCATATGCCTTACGCACCCAAAGCGCGTATCAGCCGGACAGGCTCCCGGGGTCCCAGGGCGCGCGTATTATGAACGCAATCCCCGCCCGCGAGCCCCTCATGACCGCAAAGTAATGTTCGGCTGCGACGGATTGCATGTCCATGTAAATATAAGGATTATTTACCCCTATCCCGGCTGTCAGTCGCCCGCGAACGACACCAGGCTGCGCACCGGGACCTCCAGCGCCGCGAGCCGTGCGGCCCCGCCAAGCTCAGGCAGCTCGATGACGAAGCACGCCGCGAGCACGCTCGCCCCGAGCGAGCGCAGCAGCTTCACGGCGGCCTCGGCAGTACCGCCCGTGGCGAGGAGGTCATCGACGATCACGAGCCGTTCCTGCCCGCGTACCGCGTCGCGGTGTACTTCCATCTCGTCGAGGCCGTACTCGAGCGAGTAGGGCACGCTCACCTTCGCGTGCGGCAGCTTGCCCTTCTTGCGGATGGGGACGAAGCCGGCGCTCAGCTGGTGCGCGACGGCCCCGCCGAGTATGAAGCCGCGTGCCTCGATGCCCGCGACGCGGTCGACTCCGGCGCTGCGCCACGGCTCGACCAGCTGGTCGACGACGGCGCGGAACACGCGCGCGTTACCAACGAGCGTCGTGATGTCGCGAAAGATGATGCCCGGGCGCGGATAGTCGGGGATGGCGCGGATTGCGGCGCGGATCTCGGCGAGCGTGACGGGTTGCATGCGTGGCACTCTACGCGCAGTCCCGGTTACGCCGCGCGCCGCCAGACGAGTGTGCGGTTGTTGGCCGGCATCGCGTGGTCGGCGGCGAGCTCGAGCCCCTGCGCGCGTGCCAGCTCCTCGACGGCGGTGAAGTCGCGGATGCCGCTCTCGGGATCGCGCGCGTGCAGCCACGCATCGAACTGCGCGTTGCTCTCGCTGGTGTAGCGCCCGCCGTAGTTGAAGGGGCCGTAAACGCACAGCACGCCCGCGCGCGCCAACACGCCTCCCACGCCGCGAAAGAAGCTGCCGACCGAGTGCCAGGACATGATATGCAGGGTGTTGGCGCTGAAGACGGCGTCGACCTGCCCGCATGCCCAGGGCGTGCTGCGCACGTCGAGCGCGAGCGGGGCACGCACGTTGGCGCCGCCTTCGAGCCTGATGCGCTCGCCCAGCGGCGCGAGAAGCTCCGGCACCTCGCTCGGCTGCCACACGAGCTGCGGCAGCTGTGCGGCGAAATGCACGGCGTGCTGACCGGTGCCGCTGCCGACCTCCAGCACCGTGCTCGCCGTCGCGAGCGCCTCGCGCAGCACCGCGAGGATCGGCTCCTTGTTGCGTTCGCAGGCGTCGGAGTGCGCGAGCATGGATCGAGTCTGCGACAATGCACGCATGCAAGCCATAGACGCGTTACTGAGCCGCCGCTCGGCGCGCACCCTGACCGAGCCTGCGCCTGACGCCGCCGCCCTTGAGCTCATCTTTGCCAGCGCCGTGCGCGCCCCCGACCACGGACGCCTGCGCCCGTGGCGCTTCGTGGTCGTGAGCGCGGATGCGCGCGCCCGGCTCGGTGAGCTGCTCGCGGCGCACCTCGCGCGCACGCACGCCCACTCGGACGCGCAAGTCCTCGAGCGCGAGCGGCAGAAGGCGTACCGCGCGCCGCTCATCGTGGTCGTCGCCGCGCACCTGAACGCGGGGGTGAAGATACCGGCCGTCGAGCAGCTGCTGTCAGCGGGCGCAGCCGCGCACGCGATGATGCTGGCCGCGGGGGCGCTCGGCTTTGGCGCGATGTGGAAGACCGGCGCCGCCGCCTACGACCCCGAGATCCGCGCGGGCCTGGGGCTCGAGAGCGAGGACGTCATCGTCGGCTTTCTCTACCTCGGCACCGAGGGGCAGCCCGCGGCGGCGCCGCAGCGCGAATGGCGCGACCTGGTGCGGGTGCTCGAGGGGGGCGCGCGGTGAGGCGAGGGCGGGATGCGACCGGGAGCGCCCGCATGGGTCTGGGCAGTGGGCTTCGGGCTGATTTCCCGCGGGGGGCTGCCGTATCATGCCCGACCCCCACAACCCCAGGGTTCCGACACCATGAGACGCTCGTTCTGGACGGCCGCCGCTCTCACCTTCGCCGCGCTGGCGACTGAGGCGGCCGAAGTGAAGACCCCCGTGAGTACCGCCGCCACACCGACCGCCGTCACCGCCCCGGCGCTGCCCGGCGGCAGGGCCGCGATCGGCGATTTCGGCGTCGACCTCGCCGCCGGCAAGAAGAGCGTCAGGGCCGGCGATGACTTCTTCGCCTACGCCAACGGCACCTGGGAGGACACCTTCGAGATCCCGGCCGACAAGGCGAGCTTCGGGGAGTTCGAGCGGCTCGATGACCTGTCCAAGCAGCGCGTGCGCGCCATCATCGAGGCGGCCGCCGCCGCACACGCTCCCAAGGGCACGCCGCAGCAACAGATCGGCGACTACTACACGGCCTTCATGGATGAGAGCGCCATCGAGGCCAACGGGCTGAAGCCGATCGAGCCGCAGCTCGCGGCGATCAGCGCCGTCAAGAGCCGCGCCGACGTCGCACATCTCTTCGGCACCATCGGCTACGCCTCCCTCTTTGACGTGCAGCTGCCGGCGGACTTCAAGAATCCGGACCGCTATGCGGTGTTCATCAGCGAGGCGACGCTCGGCCTGCCGGATCGCGACTACTATCTGAAGGATGATCCGCAGCTGAAGGCGGTGCGCGAGAAATACGTCGCCTACATCGAGCAGCTGCTCACGCTTGCGAACGCGAGCGCCGATGCACACGCCGACGCGCGCGCGATCATGGCGTTCGAGACCGAGGCCTCGAAGGTTCAGTGGCCGGTCGAGCAGCGCCGCGACTACAGCGCCATCTACAACCCGCGCACCAGGAAGCAGCTCGAGGCCTACGCGCGGGGCTTCCCGTGGCAGACCTTCCTCGAGGCGCAGCAGCTCGGCTCGCGCGAGGACCTGGTGCTCGCCGAGCTGACCGCCATCCGCGACATGGCGGCGCTCTTTGGCCGCACGAGTGTCCCGACCCTCAAGGCCTTCCTCACCTTTCACTACCTGAACGACGGCGCCGGCTACCTGCCGAAGCGCTTCGACGAGGCGCGCTTCGATTTCTACGGACAGGTGCTGCGCGGGCAGCCGCAGCAGCGCGCGCGCTGGAAGCGCGGCGTCGACGCCGTCGACGATGCGCTCGGGGAGGCGGTGGGGCAGCTGTACGTCACGCAGTATTTCCCGCCGGAGTCCAAGGCCAAGATGCAGAAGCTGGTCGCGGACCTGCGCGCCGCGCTCAGCGAGCGCATCGACGCGCTCGACTGGATGAGCCCGCAGACCAAGACGCGCGCGCACGAGAAGCTCGCCGCCTTCACCCCGAAGATCGGCTACCCGGACAGGTGGAGGGACTACTCGGCGCTCGTGGTGCGCGCCGATGACCCGAGCGGCAACGCGCGCCGCGCCGCCGAGTGGTGGTGGGGCTACCAGATCGCGCGCCTCGACAAGCCGGTCGACCGCAGCGAATGGGGCATGACGCCGCAGGAAATCAACGCCTACTACAACCCGTCCAACAACGAGATCGTCTTCCCGGCGGCCATCCTGCAGCCGCCGTTCTTCGATCCCAACGCCGACGACGCGGTGAACTACGGCGCCATCGGCGCGGTGATCGGTCACGAGATCGGCCACGGCTTCGACGACCAGGGCCGCAAGTTCGGCCCGGACGGCGCCATGCAGGACTGGTGGACGGTCAAGGACGCCGAGGTGTTCACCGCGCGCACGGCGCGACTCATCAAGCAGTTCAACTCCTTCGAGGCGCTGCCGGGCCTGAAGGTTAACGGCGCCAACACCATCGGTGAGAACATCGGCGACCTCGGCGGACTCAACATGGCGCACGAGGCGTATCTCATCTCCCTCAAGGGCAAGCCGGCGCCGGTCATCGACGGGCTCACGGGCGACCAGCGCTTCTTCCTCGCCTACGCGCAGGTGTGGCGTGAAAAGTTCCGCGACGGGTTCCTGCGCCAGCTGGTGCTGTCGAACGAGCACGCCCCGCCGCGCTTTCGCGTCAACGGGCCGCTGCCCAACATCGACGCCTGGTACGTGGCCTTCGACGTCAAGCCCGGCGACAAGCTGTACCTCGCTCCCGAGGAGCGCGTCCGGATCTGGTAGTACGTACGCCACCGCCGCGGCCGGCGGGCCGCGGCGGCCTTGCGCGCCGTCAGGGCTTGACGACGGCGAGCACCACGATCGCGATCAGGAGCAGCCCCGGCAGCTCGTTGAAGTAGCGATACCAGCGCTGCGAGTGCCGGCGCCGGCCCGCGCGCAGCTCGAGCATCAGGCGGTAGCACCAGAAGTGGTACAGCAGCAGCGCCACGACCAACGGCAGCTTCACACGCAGCCATCCCATCTGTAGGTACGAGGGCGCCGCGGCCACCATGGCGACGCCGAAGAGCACCGTCGCGAGGGCGCCGATCGTCATGAGGAAGAACAGACGTCGCTCCATGACGAGAAAGCGCGCGATCCCGGGGGCGTCGCTCGCGGCCACGTGGTACACGAACAGCCGCGGCAGGTAGAACAGTCCCGCGAACCAGGTGACCATGAAGACGACGTGAAAGGCCTTTAGCCACAGCATCGGGGCGATTGTAGCCAAGGTGGCACCGCGCGTGTCGCGCTCTGGTAGCATGGCCGTCCGTTTGTCCGCCAACCGACCCCCAACATGTCCGCGACACCCGCCGCCCCTGTTCCAAGCAACATCGAGATCGCCCAGCAAGCCAGGATGCGCCCCATCGTCACGCTCGCGCGCGAACGGCTGGGGATTCCCGAGGAGAGTCTCGAGCCGTACGGGCACTTCAAGGCGAAGGTGTCGCTCGACTACCTCGCGCAGCTCAAGGACCGGCCGGACGGCAAGCTGGTGCTGGTCACGGCGATCTCGCCCACGCCGGCCGGGGAGGGCAAGACCACGACCACCGTGGGGCTCGGCGACGCCCTGAACCAGCTCGGCAAGCGGGCGATCATCTGCCTGCGCGAGCCGGCTCTCGGGCCGGTGTTCGGCATGAAGGGCGGCGCCGCGGGCGGCGGTTATGCGCAGGTGGTGCCCATGGAGGACATCAACCTGCACTTCACCGGCGACTTCGCCGCCATCGCGCTCGCCAACAACCTGCTCGCCGCGCTCATCGACAACCACATCCACCAGGGCAACCAGCTGGGCTTCGACGTGCGGCGCATTACCTGGCGGCGCGTCGTGGACGTCAATGACCGCGCGCTGCGCCAGGTCGTCATCGGCCTGGGCGGCACGGCCAATGGGGTGCCGCGCGAGGACGGGTTCGACATCGTCGTCGCCTCCGAGGTGATGGCCATCCTGTGTCTCGCGACGAGCCTCGCCGACCTCAAGGAGCGCCTCGGGCGCATCGTCGTCGGCTACAAGAGCGACCAGCAGCCGATCCTGGCCCGCGATCTCAGGGCGCACGGAGCGATGGCGGCGGTGCTGAAGGCCGCGCTCGCCCCCAACCTGGTGCAGACGCTCGAGAACAATCCGGCGTTCATTCACGGCGGCCCGTTCGCCAACATCGCCCACGGCTGCAACTCCGTGATCGCCACGAGCAGCGCGCTCAAGCTCGCCGACTACGTGATCACCGAGGCCGGCTTCGGCGCCGACCTCGGCGCGGAGAAGTTCGTCGACATCAAGTGCCGCAAGGCGGGACTGCGCCCGTCGGCGGCCGTGATCGTCGCCACCGTGCGGGCCCTGAAGTACCACGGCGGCGTCGAGGTCGCCGACCTGAAGCAGGAGAACCTGGCCGCGCTCGAGAAGGGCGTTGTCAACCTCGAGCGGCACATCGACAACGTGCGCAACCGCTACGGGCTGCCGTGCGTCGTCGCCATCAACCGGCGCAGCGAGGACACCGAGCACGAAATCCAGCTGCTCATCGACCGGGTCGCGCCGCACGGGGTGCACGTCGTCGCGGCGACCCACTTCGCCGAGGGCGGACGCGGCGCGCTCGAGCTGGCGCGCGAGGTGGTGCGGCTGTGCGACGGGCCGAACAACTTCCGCTTCGTCTACGAGGACGGTGCCACGCTCTGGGAGAAAATGAAGGCCATCGCCACCAAGGTCTACCACGCGACCGACATCACCGCCGACAGCAAGGTGCGCGCGCAGATCCGCCAGCTGCAGGAGGCCGGCTACGGACACTACCCGGTGTGCGTCGCGAAGACGCAGTACTCGTTCTCCACCGACCCGAAGTTGCGCGGCGCGCCCGATCACCACGTGGTCGGCATCCGCGAGGTACGCCTCGCCGCGGGCGCGGAGTTCATCATCATGATCTGCGGCGACATCATGACCATGCCCGGTCTGCCCAAGGTACCGGCGGCCAACTCCATCGACGTCGACGAGCACGGCCGGATAACCGGCCTGTTCTAGGGGCCCGGCGCCGCCTCGAGCAGGCGTTTGAGGTTCGCGAGAGCGCGCGCCGACTGACGTACCAGGAGCCAGCGCGGTGGACTCGAGCGCGCGCCACGGCCAGCGCTTGGAGCGGAACTCGAGCGTGCGGTGAAAGCGGCAGCCGCCCGCGGTCGCATCTACGCGGTAGCGATGCGCACCTCACCGTTGGGCGTCCCGGTGCTGATCTGCCACGCGCGCGGCGCCTGGCACTCGCGCACCACCGATTCCGCCTCATCGCGCCGTCGGCCGACGGCGATCCGCTCCACGGCGCGTTCGCCCACCGTGGCCGGATGCCACG
>DATBBQ010000062.1:0-35539 GCA_036270915.1 Steroidobacteraceae bacterium | reverse complement strand
CGCTCCTCACCAGACGCCGAAAGAGTGGATCGATAAGTTTAAGGGGAAGTTTGACGAGGGATGGGACAAGTATCGCGAACTCACACTTGAGCGCCAGAAGAAGCTGGGCGTGATCCCCAAGGACACTAAACTCACGGTTCGCTCCAAGGGCCTGCCGGCATGGGACTCTCTCAACGCGGGCCAGAAGCGGCTGTATGCGCGCATGATGGAAGTGTTTGCCGGCTACGCTGCGCACTGTGACTTCGAGCTCGGGCGCGTCGTCGCTGCCTGCAAGCAGCTACCCGACGCCGACAACACGTTGATCTTCTACATCGTGGGGGACAACGGCGCGAGTGCCGAGGGTGGTCTGGAGGGCTCGCTCTGCGAGAACATGTTCTTCAACGGGTTCGCCGAGAAGTGGCAGGACAACATCAAGGCCATCGAGGAGCTCGGCGGGCCCAAGCACTTCAACCACTTCCCATCGGCGTGGGCGCACGCGATGAACACGCCATTCCAGTGGACCAAGCAGGTCGCGAGCCACTTCGGCGGCACACGCAACCCGATGGTCATCGCCTGGCCCGCGCGTATCAAGGATCGGGGCGCACTGCGTACGCAGTTCATCCATACGATCGACATCGTGCCGACTCTGTACGAGGTGTGCGGCATCACGGCTCCCCGGGAGCTCAACGGCATTCAACAGAAGCCCATCGAAGGCATCAGCTTCGCCTTCACTTTCGGGGATTCGAAGGCCGAGAGCCGGCGCAAGACTCAGTACTTTGAGCTGGGATGCAATCGCGGCCTCTACCACGAGGGCTGGATGGCGTCCTGCCCCTCGTTCGTACCGTGGGACCCGAACCGCGGCGACTGGGATCCCGACAAGGCGCCTTGGGAACTGTACAAAGTCGACGAGGATTTCTCCCAGGCGCACGACTTGGCGCAGAAGTTTCCTGAAAAGTTGCGACAGCTGCAGGATCTGTGGTGGGTGGAGGCATCCAAATACAACGTCCTGCCGCTCGACTGGCGCGCCTCGATTCGCCTGAATGCCGAGCTGATGGGTCGTCCTAGTCTGATCGGTCACCGCACCTCGATCACCTACTACCCCGGCACGGTTGGCCTGCCGGACGCCGCGTCGCCTCCCATGTGCAATAAGTCGTTTACGATTACCGCGGATGTCGAAATACCCGAGGGCGGTGCGAGCGGCATGATCATCACGCAGGGAGGGCTTGAGGGTGGCTACGGCCTGTATCTTCGCGATGGCCGGCCAACCTTCGTCTACAACTTCCTGAGCGTTGAACGCACTACCCTCGCCGCGAGGGAAGCGCTGCCAAAAGGGAGGGCGACGATCGTCGTCGACTTCAAGTACGACGGTGGCGGCATGGGCAAGGGCGGCAAGCTTACGATCGCGGCGAATGGCAAGACCCTTGCCGAAGGCAGACTGGAGCGGACCATTCCGATTAGCTTCTCGCTCGGAGAGGGAGTCGACATTGGGATGGACGTGGGGTCGCCGGTGGACTTCACCTACAAGCTGCCCTTCGCCTTCACCGGCACTATCGAGAAAGTCAACGTCAAGCTGGGCCAGCTCGACATCGGAAAGAATTCTCCGGGGTAGGGCCGCAGCGTGCAGCCGCCGCGTACCCCGACGCGGCGGCCTCGGAGCACCCGCTAGTGCCCCCTTCTGCGGCCGGCTGTGCTCTCGACGAGGATCTGGGTCGGCGTCACCTCGACCCGTACCCCGTCGAGGCTGCGCAGGAAGGCGATGAAGGCTGCGGGATCCTCGGTGGAGAACACGCCGCTGATCTGCAGCTCCCGCAGCGAGGGGGTCACTATCTCAATGGGGGCAGAGGCGTACCGGTTGTACTTTGCCGCGACCTTCTCCAGCGGCTCGTGCTCGAACACGATCTGCCCGCGCTGCCACGCCGTCTCACGCTGCGCATCTACCGACTTCGGTGTGTCGCTCCAGTCTTCGGCCGAAACGGTGAGTTGCTGGTTGGCGCTCAACTGAATCGGTCGCGCGTTCGGTGGGCTGGCCTGCACGGCAGGAGTCGGCGCACGGGCGACGGCCACGCTTCCCTCAACGACCGTCACGACGGTGGTGCCGTGTTCGAGGTCGACGTCGAACGTCGTGCCGACATCCGTAATCTGGGCAGACCCGGCGAGCACCGTGAACATGCGCCGAGGATCGTGGATCACTGCGAAGTCGGCCTGCCCGTGCGCGAGGACTACGGAGCGCTGCCTCGCGCTGTAACTGACGGTGACGGCCGTGTCGCTGTTCAGACGCAGCACCGAGCCGTCCGGGAGCTTCTCGGTGGACTGCTGCCCGTGCCGCGTGGCGAAGGCGAGCCGGACGACGGAGGCGTCCTCGACCGGGCCCGGGGCGTGGGCCAGCTGGCGCTGCGCATTCCAGGCCGACCAGGCATAGAACCCCAGCAGGCCGAGCACGCCCAGGCCTGCCGCGGCGGCGAACCAGCGCACCGCCGGGCGCGTGACGACGACCGTCCGCTCGCGCGCTCGCTGAAACGGCAGCGTGTCGGGCTCCTCTCGGGCACGCTTGATGAGTTCGTCCAGGTCGAAGTCACCCGGGGCGACGCGCTTGCGCAGGTCGCGGGCGACTGATGCGACGCCCATGTACTCCCGGATATGCAGCGGGGAGGCCTTCAGCCACCTGGCGAAGGCTTCGCGCTCGTCCCTGGACATGCCGGTCTCGCAATCCACGAGCCAGTCGGCCGCGCGCCCGGCAACCATGGCCCGCTCTTGCTCATCCTTGTCGTTCATAGTGTTCATCCCAACAGGGCCATCCGAGGCCCTCGTAGTCTTGGCCCGCATGTGCGCGAACCAGTCGGCTGCTGCAGCGATCCGGTCCCGGACCTGCCCATCCTTGTCGTTGGCGTGGCTCATTTCAACCCTCCCATCCGCGTCCGACAGTGGGCGAGGGCCTTGCTGACATACTTCTTGACCATGTGCGGGGTGATCCCGAGTTGCGGCGCGATCTCCTCGTAGGTCATGTTCTTCCAGTAGTGCATGAGGACAGTGGCCTGGCACTTGGGCGGCAACTCGCGCAGGGCGCGATGGAGTCGCTCCTTGTAGAGCTCCCTGTCTATCTCTTCTCCGTACTCCGGAGCTTCTGACATCTCTTCCTGGATCGCGGGGTCGTCGGCGTCTCGCTCGCGTTGCTGCCTGTGAACCTCGATCCCACGCTCGCGAAGGAGATTCCTGGCGATCGTGAAGAGATATCCCTGTGGATTTTCGATCAGCCTGTCCTTCGGCACCCTCAGCATACGGGCGTGCGCTTCCTGCCACAGATCCTCGGCGACGTCGGGGCGGCGCACGCGCGACAGCAGGTACCGATAGAGTGCGTCTTTTTTTTCCATGCTGCGTGGCTAAGGGTGCACCGCGAGGTAGAAGAAGAGCTCCCCGACTCTGTGATTGAGTGGGCTGCGCGCCGACCGGGTACGAGTTTTTTTACTGCAACGGTTTAGCTTAATCCTGCCAGAGGGCCGCCGCGCTGGAATTGGGTGCTCGACTGCGGGTGGGGTAACACAGACTGCATCGCCGCCCGCGGGGGGCGTTCAGGTGACCGGGTGCCTGGTCCGGCGGACAATCACGTCATGCCGGAACTGCCTGACCTCACGATCTACCGTGAGGCGCTCGAGGAGCGCCTCATCGGCGGGCGACTCGAGAGCATTCTGCTGCGCTCGCCGTTTCTGCTGCGCACGGCGCAGCCCCCGATCGAGACGGCCGAGGGCCGGCGTGTCACCGAGGTGCGCCGGGTTGGCAAACGCCTCGCTCTCGGCCTCGAGGGCGATCTGTGGCTGGTGCTGCACCTCATGATCGCGGGCCGACTGCACTGGTTCGACGCCGGGGCGGCCCTCTCCCGCCGCGCGATTCTCGCGCGCCTGGACTTCACGGGCGGGACGCTCACGCTCACCGAAGCCGGCACGAAGCGCCGGGCGTCGCTGCACGTCCTGCAAGGGCGGGAGGCGCTGCGCGCGCACGACCCGGGGGGCATCGAGGTGCAGCAGGTGAGCCTCGCTCAATTCGCCGAGCGCTTGCGCAGCGAAAACCACACACTGAAGCGCGCGCTGACCGATCCCAGTCTGTTCAGCGGCATCGGCAACGCGTATTCGGACGAGATCCTGCACGCGGCGCGGCTCTCCCCGGTGTTGCTCACCGCGCGCATCGACGAGGAGGCGGTCGTGCGGCTCTACCGTGCGACGCGCGAACAGCTCGGGCTCTGGAGTGCTCGGCTGCGCACGCTCGCGGCCGGGAAATTCCCGGAGGGCGTCACCGCCTTTCGCAAGGACATGGCCGTCCACGGGCGCTACCGCCTGCCGTGCCCGGTGTGCGGCACGCCGGTGCAGCGCATCCGCTACGCCGACAACGAGACCAACTATTGCGCCCGCTGCCAGACCGGCGGCCGGTTGCTCGCGGATCGCGCCCTCTCGCGCCTGCTCAAGCAGGACTGGCCGCGCAGCGTCGATGCCTTCGATCGCGAGGTCTGAGCACGGGCGATTCGCGCGCGTTACTCATGCGGACGGGATGCGACTCCAGGCGCCGACTACGCGCGGCGGAAACAGCACCCGCTCATGGCGGACGGCGTCCTCGCGCATGCGCTGCGCGAGCGTATCGATGCCCACCTGCTCGGCGCTCGCGATGCCGCTGCGCTCGATGAGTGGCAGGAGACTGCGCAGAACGCTCGTGAAGTACTCGTAGCCCTGGGTCGTCGGTCCGCACTCCACCCGTGACGCGGCGATCATCGTGGGCGAGGGCAGACCCGCGCGCACGAAGGCGCTGTAGAGCTTGGTTCCCATGTCCAGTTCGGCGCCGCCCGCGACGAATGCGTCGAGCAGCCAGCGCCGCACCTGCATGAAGAGCGTCGACGGGGGCGACTGGGCACTCTGGCTCATGTCGTATTCCTGGAACGCGACGATGCCACCCGGATCCAGCAGGGGCACGAGACGGCGCAGGATCGCCGCCGGCTCAGGCAGGTACAGCAGCACCAGCCGTCCGACCAGTGCATCGAAGCGCTCCTTCGTTGCGAACGTGTCGAGTTCGGCCTGTAGGAAGCGCACCTGCCCTGCGTGCAGCGCCGATGCGCGGTGCCGCGCCAGCTCGAGCGAGGAGGCCGCACGGTCGACACCGAGCACCGACCCCGACTGACCCACGATGCGCGCGGCGAGCATCGATACGTCGCCGACACCGCACCCCAGGTCGAGAACGCGCATGCCCGGCGCGAGGCCCGCACGGCGCAGCAGGTCGGCGGTGAGGTCCTCGAGCATCGCGGCCTGCACGGTCAGGCGTCGCGCCTCCTCCGCGGAGTAACCGAGTGGATAGCCGTGCGAGTCGCTCACGATGCTCTCCCGGGGGCGGGACCTGGTCTCACCGGGACTGCGAACGATACGCCGATGGCCGGCGCCGCGGGAGGCGCAGTTCGCCGCAGTCTGCGCCGCAGGCCGCCATGGTCGGCGCTGGCCGGAGAGGGTACAGTCGCGCGGTCAAAGCCTTGCCCCGGGTGCCGACATGAAAGGGACGTCCGCAGCGACCGTACTCGTGACCGGAGCCTCCGGCGGCATCGGCGCGGCGATCTGCGAAGCACTGGCCGCGCGCGGCAACCGGCTCGTCCTGCACTACCAGTCCAACCGTGCGGGCGCCGAGGCGACCCTGCAGCGCCTGGGCGGGCGCGGCCACAGCATCGTGCAGGCGGACCTGGCGGATTCCGCGGCCGTGGCGGGGCTGTGGCAGGAAGTCTCGGCCCTGGGTCCCATCGATGCGCTGGTGAACAACGCCGGGATCTTCCCCAACCATCCGCCGCTCGCGACCGACTACGCGCCGTGGACCGCCGCGTGGCAGCGGACCCTCGCCACGAATCTCCTGGGTCCCGCGCACCTCTCCTACTGCGCGGCGCGCTCGATGGCCGAGCGCGGCCGCGGACGCATCGTCAACGTCTCCTCGCGCGGCGCATTTCGCGGCGAGCCGACCGCGCCGGCGTACGCCGCGAGCAAGGCCGGACTCAACGCCTTCAGCCAGTCACTCGCCAAGGCGCTCGCGCCGAGCGGCGTGTACGTGTTCGTGGTCGCCCCCGGGTGGGTGTCCACCGAGCGCGTGAGTGAGGCCATCAAGGAGCGCTCCGTGCTCGCCGAGCAGCCTCTGGGGCGCGTCGCGACACCGCAGGAGGTGGCGGAAGTGGTCGCCTACTGCGCGCTCGACGCCCCGGTCAGCATGACCGGGGCCATCCTCGACGTGAACGGCGCGTCGTACCTGCGCACCTAGTGCATGCGCCGATGCGCAGAAGCACCGCGCCGGCTTACATTTTCGAGCCGCAAATGGCTCTCTGCCGCCGCCGCCTGATCTGCTAGGTTCACCGGCGGCGCGCTGCGCGTCGCGGGCAAGGCTGGGCGGGTATGCAGAGGCGCGCCGTCGGAGCGGGACGTTACTTTTTTGCGGCGGCGATGATCGGCCTGGCGGTCCTCGCCTTCCTCTACGACGACTTCGCGCTCGTGTGGCAGAAAGTGCCCGCGTGGGTGCCCGGCTACGGCGTACTCGCCTATGGCTGCGCCCTCGTCATGTTGGGCGGCGGCGCCGGACTGCTGTTCGCCGCGACCGCGGCGCCGGCGGCGCGTCTGCTCCTTATCTATACGCTCCTGTGGCTCGTCCTGCTGAGGGTGCCGGCGGTCCTCATCGCACCCGCGCGTGTCATTTCCTGGTCGGGGAGCGCTGAGACCGCGGTGATCGTCGCGGGCGCCTGGACGCTGTGCGCACAGTGGGCCAAGCCCTCGCGGATGCTGGCGTTCGCCGGTGGCGCGACCGGCTTGCGCGGCGCGCGCATCCTGCTCGGCGCAGCCCTCATTCCCTGCGGCGTGGCGCACTTCGCCTACGCCGCGGACACCGCGGCCCTCGTTCCGGCATGGCTGCCCGCGCATCTGGGGTGGGCGTACCTCACCGGCGCCGGGTTCATCGCCGCGGGTGTCGCGATTCTGTCGGGCGGATGGGCGCGGCTCGCCGCGCTACTCGCGACCTTCATGATGGCGGGCTTCACGCTGCTCGTATGGCTGCCGGGCGTGGCCGCCTCACCGCACAGCCGCCTGCAGTGGACGGCTCTGTTCATCTCGCTCGCCATCACCGCCGGCGCCTGGGTCGTGGCGGACGCCTACGAGCGCGCGCCCGGGCTCGTGCGGCAGCGGACCTCACCGGCCAGTGCCTGAGGCGCTCGCGGCAACGCGCCGGGGCGTTCTCAGGTGCTCGCGGGTGCCGCCTGCGGCCTGAGGTAACCGATCTCGACCAGACGTGCGGCGAGGGAGAGACGCACGTTGTCGTCGGCTGCACCCGGGATGTCGCGGACCGCGAACCGCGGCGTGTTCACCATGTAGAGCAGGCTCTCCTGCGCGCCGCGGTGGATATAGATGTGTCCGCCCGGGTAGCTGAAGTCGATCTTCTCGGCGTTGGCGGTCAGGTGACAGAACGCCCTGTCCGAGTGCACGAGGACGGTGTCGAGAGTGAGCGCCGGCCCGGCGGCGGGCACCGGCAGCGGGGCGAGGTTTCCCACGGTGCGCGCCGAGCGTCGCTGCAGCGCCTCACCCAGGAATTGCTCCGTGCGGCACGCCGACAGCAGCCGCATGGCGGCGTCGGTCACGCTGGCCGCGAGCCGATCGTAGCGACCGGCCTTGAGCTGATAGGCGAGGCGTCCGCCCGCGCTCAGGCGCAAAGTCTGGTCAAGATCCGACAGGTGATCGAGGGCTGCAATCAGCGCTTCGCGCACCGTGAGCGGCGTGAAGCCGACCGCCAGGTGCAGGGAGGGACTCGCGGAATCCACGCTGTGCAGCGTGCCGCGCGGCAGGTACAGCAGGTCGCCGGGCCGCACGTCGACGGTCTCGTAGAGCCCGAGCTCCTGCGGCGCGCCGGGAATGCCCTGCCACGGGTTGCTGAGCTCCGTGGGCTTCTTCGAGATGTACCAGCGCTTCTCGCCACGCAGCTGCGC
The DNA here is from genome assembly GCA_036270915.1 of Steroidobacteraceae bacterium. Classification (GTDB taxonomy): domain Bacteria; phylum Pseudomonadota; class Gammaproteobacteria; order Steroidobacterales; family Steroidobacteraceae; genus 13-2-20CM-66-19. The sequence continues at coordinate 27,588 of DATBBQ010000062.1, read as the reverse complement.
CACGATGAGATCGTGGTCATCGTGGTGCACCGGCGCGCGCATCCCGCCGCGGCTCCAGAACGCCGAGGTCGTCACCGGCTGGTGCAGCAGCATCTCGAGCGCGCGCGCCAGCTGATCGAGTGGCGCCGACAGCGGCCGCAGCTCGGGAAAACGAACCGAGTAGTTGCGCGCGTGAAATTCCTCGATGCGCCTGCGAAAGTCCGCGGCGTCGGCGATGCCCTCGAGCGAGGGTGGCGGGCCCAGGGGGTTCGCCGAGTGAAAGGTAAGCTTGGGTGCGAGCGGGTAGGCGGCGGCGAGCGTGCCCTCCGGATCCGGGCCGAGGAGCTCGGTCCGCGCGGGGGACCCCTGCGCCGCTATCTTGATGAAGGCGCCGTTCAGCGTGCGGTCGAGGAACTCATCGAGCGGCAGCGGCGCGAGGAACTGCGCCACCAGCTGCTGCGCATCATGGAACATCATGGGCGCTTCTCTCGGCCCGTCGCCTCAGGCCTTCGCACGCCCGAGAGTATGGAGGCGGCGGCTCTCACGGGCAAACACCCGCCGGCTCACGAAACCGGCGGCGCGCCGCCTTCCCGGCGCCGCCGCTCGACGAAGGCGTTGAGTGCCTCGAGGACCTGCGGGTCGGTGGCCGGCGGCTGAAAGCTCTTGAGCGTCTCGCGCCACAGCGCCCCGGCGCGCTCGGTGGCGGTCTTCGCCCCGCCGTCTGCCCACGCGCCGAAGTTGCGCCAGTCCGAGACCAGGGGGCTGTAGAAGGCTTCCCGGTAGCGCTGCATGGTATGCGCGGCCGCGAAGAAGTGTCCGCCCGGACCGACCTCGGCGACCGCCTCGATGCCGAGCTCCTCGGCCGCGGCGGACACCGGTTGGAAGAGCTCGGCGAACATCTGCAGCATCTCCACGTCGAGGATGAACTTCTCCGTCGAGGCGGTGAGGCCGCCCTCGAGCCACCCGGCCGCGTGCAGCACGAAGTGGCAACCGCCGAGCAGCGCTCCCCACAGGCTCATCTGCGACTCGTACGCGGCCTGGGCGTCCGGCGCGTTGGCCGCCGTCGCGCTCGAGCAGCGCCACGGGACGTTGATGCGCCGTGCCAGCTGCCCGGCTCCGAAGGCCGCCTTGGTGTACTCGGGCGTACCGAAGGCGGGCGAGCCGGACTTCATGTCGACGTTGGAGGTGAAGCTGCCATACATGACCGGCGCGCCGGGTCGCACGAGCTGCGACAGCGTGATGCCGAAGAGCGCCTCGGCGTGCGCGAGCGTCAGGGCGCCCGCGATGGTGATCGGAGCCATCGCGCCGGCGAGTGTGAACGGCGTGACGATCATGAGCTGCCCGGCGGCGGCGAACTTGACGATGCCGTCGGTCATCGGCAGGTCGAGCTGCAACGGCGAGTTGGTATTGCAGATCGAGTAACAGCGTGGCGCGCTCTGGAAGGTCGCCTCGTCGATGCCGTGGGCGATGCGCAGCATGGCGAAGTTGTCGTCGAGCTGGCCGTCGCCGCGGCAGTAGAAGTAGGGCGCCTTGTCGCCGAGCGTCAGCTGCGCGAGCGTCGTCTCGAGATGGCGCACCTCGACGCTCACGTCCTGCGGCTCGACCATCTGGCCGAGGACGTGGATGACGTCGAAGGCCTGCGAGAGCCGCACCCAGTCCTTGAAATCCGCGAGCGCGCCCGAGTGCTTGCCGAGCGCCTGGTCACTGACGCTCGGCGGCCCCGCCACCGGGGCAAACACCACGTGGCGCCCGCCGACGCGACAGGAGCGCTCGGGGTTGCGGGCGATGAGCGCCACCTCGGCGGGCACCGTGGCGAGGGCCTGCGCCACCAGCCCCGGCTCCAGACGCACCATGTGCGTCGCCTCGTCGACCTGCGCACCGCCCGCCGCGAAAATCGCGCGACCGCGCGGGGAGAGCACGCGCATGCCCTGGCGCTCGAGGATGCCGAGCGCGGCCTGGTGCATGCTCTCCACCTGGTCGTCGGAGAAGATGCGCACCGGCTCGAAGGGGTTGACCAGCCGGCGGTAGCGCAGGGCGCGCTCCGGCAGGACCGTGGCCCGCGCGCCTTCGCGCCGTCTCGGACGGGCACCACGTGCACTCGGCTCGTTCATGTGCTCCCCTTCTGGCTCGCGATCCACTCGTCGACCAGCTGCTCGAGAACCGTCAGCGGTACGCCGCCGTTCTCCAGCACCACCGCGTGAAAGTCCTTGAGGCTGAACTTCGCCGCGAGTGCGGTCTTCGCCTTCTCGCGCAGCTCGAGGATCTTCAGCTCACCCACCTTGTAGGCGCAGGCCTGTCCGGGCAGTGCCATGTAACGCTCGACTTCGGAGGTGACATCCGAGGGTGTCATGCCGGTGGTGCTGACCATGTAGTCGATGGCCTGTTCGCGCGTCCAGCCCTTGGCATGCAAGCCGGTGTCGACCACCAGACGTCCGGCACGCAGCAGCTCGAGCTGCAATCGCCCGAGGTCGCCGAACGGGTCATCCCTGTACATGCCGATCTCCGCCGCGAGCTGCTCGGCGTACAGGCCCCACCCTTCCGCGTACGCGGCGTACAGGGTCTGCTGGCGGATGAGCGGCAGGTCCTTGAGGGACAGGGAGATCGAGCTCTGGAAGTGATGGCCGGGGATGCCCTCGTGGTAGGCGATCGTCTTCATGCCCCACTGCGGGACCTCCTTCATGTCGCGCAGGTTCGCGAAAAAGATTCCAGGGCGCGAGCCGTCCATCGCCGCCTGCTGGTAGTAGGCGCCGGAGCTGCCGTTCTCCTGCGAGGTCGGCACCCTCTCGACCGTGAGGTGCTCCTTGGGGAAGGAGCGGAAGTACTCGGGCATGCGCGCGTTGACCTCATCGAGAATCTGCTGGTAGCGCGCCATCGCCTGCGCGCGTCCCGCGTCGTCGTTGGGGTAGAGGAAGCGTGGGTCCTCGCGCAGCGCGGTCATGCGCTCGCCCACGGAACCCTTCGTCATGCCCTGCGCCTGAAGGAGCGCGTCCATCTCCTTCGTGATGCGCGCGACCTCGCCGAGGCCGAGCTCGTGCACCTTGTCGGGCGAGTAGTCGGTGGTCGTCTGCTGCTTGAGGGTGAGGGCGTAGTAGGCGGCCCCATCCGGCAGGCGCGCGACCCCCGCTCCCTGCGCGGCGGCCTGTGGGCGCAGCGCCTCGAGCGCCGCGGTCATGCGCGCGTAGGCGGGGTACACCTGCGTATTGAGCGCGGCGACTGCGGCCCCGCGCAGCTGCGCTAAGCGTGCGGGATCGAGACCCTTCACCTTCTCCATGCGCGTGACGAACGAGGTCACCATGGGGTTGTCGTCGGCCTTCGGTGCGACCGTGTCATGGATCACCGTGAGCGAGTGTTCGAGCAGCGCCGGCGGCAGCAGGACGCCCGCACGCGCCTGGCGCTGCATGTCGGCCGTGATGTCGTCGAGCTTGCCGGCCATCGCCTGCAGGCGCTTCACGTAGTTGGCCGCGGTCTTCTCGTTCTTGACGATGTGGGTCGTCTGCATGAACCCCGGCAGCGTCGCCTCGTCGCCGAACATCGGGCTGATGGCGTAGATCCCGTCGGGCGAGATCCAGTCGAAGCGCTGGAAGGCGAGCCCGCTCTCGTACTGATCGACCAGGATGTCGTAGGTGATCTGGTCCTGGCGACCGAGCTTGGCGCGATCGAACTGCTGCACCTCCTTCAGGAAGCGCGCGAGCATCGCGTAGTCCTCGTCGCGCTCCTTGACCGTAAAGGGGGTGAGCTTGTCGGAGTGGTGATCGAAGAACGTGCCTTCGGCGATCCCGACCGTGGTGAAGAGTTCGGGGTTGCGGGTGAGGAACTGCAGCGCCTGGCGGTTGGCGAGCATATTGATGCTGAACGGCTTGCCCCAGACGGTGCGATAGGTGCCATAGCCGAGCAGGGCCAGCAGCACGAGGGCAATCCAGCCGGCTATGCGCCAACGCCTCTTCATCGGTCGGGCTCCACGCGGACAAACGGGTCCGACTAGGATACCCGCTTCGCCGTGGCGGTTGGCCTCACCCCGGGTGTTGCGGCTACTATCTCGGCGCATCCTGCCGCCCATCTGACCTAATCCGGGGATTGCCATGCCGAGCGTCGCCAGCGTCGAGGAGATCCGCGCGCACTTTCCCGCCCTGGCACGCCGGCACAACGGCCATCCGGTGGCGTACTTCGACGGTCCGGGCGGCACGCAGGTCCCGCGGGCGGTGGTCGACGCGGTCTCGGACTACCTGCTAAACCACAACGCCAATACCCACTGGGAGTTCCCCAGCAGCCGCGAGACGGACGCGGCCATCGCCGCAGCGCGCGCGGCGCTGGCCGACTGGGTGGGGGGCGAGCCGGAGGAGATCGTCTTCGGCGCCAACATGACCACGCTCACCTTCCACCTGGGGCGTGCCCTCGGGCGCACGCTGGCGGCGGGCGACGTCCTCCTCGTCACCGAGCTCGACCACCATGCCAACGCCGATCCCTGGCGAGCACTCGCCCGCGAGCGCGGGTTGGAAGTGCGCACGGTGCGACTGCGGGCGGAGGACGGGCGTCTCGACGAGGAAGACCTCGCGCGCAAGCTCACCCGCGGCGTGCGCCTGTTCGCCTTCGGCGCCGCCTCGAATGCACTCGGCACCGTGAACGACGTGGCGCGCCTGGTGGCGCAGGCCCACGCGGTCGGTGCGCTCGCCTTCGTCGACGGCGTGCACTACGCGAGCCACCAGATCTGCGACGTGCGCGCCTGGGACTGCGACTTCTTTGCCTGCTCGGCCTACAAGTTCTACGGTCCGCACGTCGGGTTGCTGTGGGGCCGGCGCGCGCTGCTCGCCGGGCTCGACGCGCCGAAGCTCGCGCCGGCCTCGGACACGGTGCCGGAGAAGATGGAGACCGGCACACTGAGCCACGAGGGCATCGTGGGGGCGGGCGCGGCCGTGGACTACCTCGCCTCCCTGTCGCATGCCGGGGCGCCGCGGCGTGAGCGACTGCGGCAGGTGTCACGCGAGCTGCACGCGCGCGGCGGCGAGCTCCTCGGGCGGCTGTGGCAGGGCCTCGCCGGCGTGCGCGGCGTGACGCTCTACGGGCCACCCCCGGGGAGTGCGCGCACCGCGACGCTCGTCTTTACGCTCGCCGGTCACGACAGTGCCGAGGTGGCGCGCCACCTGGCCGGGCGTGGTGTGTTCGTCTCGAACGGGGACTTCTACGCGACCACCGTCGCGCGCGTCTACGGCCGTGAACGCGACGGCTTCGTGCGCGCCGGCTGCGCCGCCTACACGACCTCTGACGAAGTCGAGCGGCTGCTGTCGGGCGTGCGCGAGCTGCTCGTCTGAAGCCCGCGCGCCGCAACGGGGGTTCTGTGATGCGCAAGCGAACCGTGTACACGGCGTTCCTCGCCCTGTGGTCGGCGGCGGGCAGCGCCTTCGCCGCCACCGCTGCCGCTCCCGCGACGCCTGATCCGTACCTCGACTATTCCGGGCGCGACGACCGGCTCTCGGGTGGGGTGAAGATGCTGCCGGTCAAGACCCCGCAGGGCACGTTCCACGTGTGGACCAAGCGGGTCGGCAACAACCCGCGCGTCAAGGTGCTGCTGCTGCACGGCGGCCCGGGGATGACGCACGAGTACCTTGAAGCCTTCGACAGCTACCTGCCGGCCGCCGGCTTCGAGTACTACTACTACGACCAGCTCGGCTCCTACTACAGCGACCAGCCGAAGGATCCGCAGCTGTGGCAGCTCGCGCGTTTCGTCGAAGAGGTCGAGCAGGTGCGCAAGGGCCTGGGCCTCGATCGCGACAACTTCTATCTCTACGGACAGTCCTGGGGCGGGCTGCTCGCGATGGAGTACGCGTTCAAGTACCAGGCGCACCTCAAGGGACTCATCATCTCCAACATGATGGCGAGCGTGCCGGCCTACAACTTGTACGCGCGCGAGGTGCTCATGCCCGCCATGGACCAGGCGGCGCTCAAGCAGATCGAGCTCTTCGAGGCGCAGGGCAATACCGAGAATCCCCGCTACACGGAGCTGCTCATGAAGCAGCAGTACGAGGTGCATATCCTGCGCATGCCCGAGGCGCAATGGCCCGATCCGGTGCAGCGCGCCTTCAGGCACCTGAACCGAGACATCTACGTGCCGATGCAGGGGCCGAGCGAGCTCGGCGCGAGCGGCGCACTCGAGCACTGGGATCGCACGCGCGAGGTGGCGCGCATCAGCGTCCCGACCCTGGTCATCGGCGCGCGCTACGACACCATGGATCCCAAGCACATGGAGTGGCTGGCGAAGACCGTGCAGCACGGCCGCTACCTGTACTGCCCGAACGGTAGCCACCTGGCGCTCTACGACGACCAGCAGGTGTACTTCGCCGGGCTCGTGCGTTTCATCGCCGACGTCGACGCGGGGCGTGCTGCCGCGGCGCCCGCGCACTGAGGCGGCTCGGCCGCTACTGCTCGAGCGCGACGCTCTCGACCAGCAGCACCTCGCAGGCACCCGCCCCGGAATCGGTGCGCGTGAGAGAGGTGCGGATCCAGGCGCCGTCGTCGCGCTTGCCGTCGACCAGCTCGCCCGTCAGATGCACGACCTCCCCGACGCGCAGCCGCGCGAGCTCGGCGCGGATCTCGCGGCTGGCCGGTATGACGTGCGTGTTGGCGCTGTGGCTGATGACGTCTTCCCGCGCGATCGGCAGCACGCCGTGCGGGCGCCAGCTGTAGAAGCGCGCCCCCTGGCTGATGTCGAAGGCGGCGAGCACGCGGTTATCGGACATCGGGCCCCAGCCGAGCGCGAGATCCTCCGGGATCAGCTCGGCGAGCGCATCGAAGCGGTAGTCCTCGCGCGAGAGGATGCGCGCCGTGACGTCGTAGTCGGCGCGCGGGGTGAGGGTCCAGTGCCCGAAGCGCTGCGGGGTCGCGTCGCGGGCCTCACTCTGCAGCGGCTCCTCGGGGGCGAGCACGCCGTCCTGCGGATGCAAGGTCCGGAACTCAAAGCGCTGCCACAGCTGCCACAGGGCGAGGCAGCCGAGCGCGAGGACGAGGGCCGTGCGCGCGTACATGCTGGTGGCGCCGGCGCCGGCCGCGGCGAACCGACCTCCCGGGCAGCCGCCGGGGGAGGCCGCTCGCGCGGGGGCTTAGTGGTGATGCTCTTCGTTGACCGTGACGGCCGCGGCCTTGAGCTCGCGGTTCGCCTGGTCGAGCAGTTCCTTGGCCTTCTGGGCGTGCCCGCCCATATCCCACTCGTTCGCGGCCTGCGCCGCCGAGACGTTCTCGTAGGCCTGGGTGACCAGGCGCTGCGCGGCGGCGAGGTTGGGATGCTTGTGGGGGTTGATGTTGTCGACCGGATCCGCGGCCGCCACCGACAGGGTGAGCACGAAGGCCGTGGAGCACAGGAGCAATTTGCCGAACATAGATGACTGACCTCGTAAGAATGTGGAGCAAGCGGCCGAAGCCGAGGCGGCGGCAGTGTCATATTCACGGCGACCGCGCGCAACGTTAGGCGTGCACAACCTTGCACGGCCTCGCAACGCGACGAGTTACAAATTGAGAAATTGCCGGGCCGTGACCCAAGTCGCAGAAGTGCCCGCGCTTTTGCGCTTGGCCACGGGCGAGGCGGGTAATATGACGAGTGATGCCGCAGGGACGCCCCGAGTCGTGAAGAAGCCGACCGCAGTCGCTATGGCGCTGCTGTTCGCTACGGCGGCGAGCGCGGCGCACGGCGCACCCGCGGATGCCTGCGCGCTGCTGAGCGCGCCGCGCCTGAGCTCGCTGCTCGGCGTGCCGCTCGAGCCGGGACACCACGTCATGCCGGGCGCGCTGAGCTCCTGTGACTGGGCGCCCGCCGGGGCGGCGAGCATCGATTCCAAGAAGGTGGGCGTGACACTCCTGTCGGCGCAGTCGTTCGCCTTCGGCCGCACCCCGACGCGCGACGCCGTGGCGGTCGCGGCGGAGGGCATCGGCGACGAGGCCTACTACGTGACGACGCCCCCCTTCGGCACGAGCCTCAGCGTCAAGAAGGGCGGGGCTTATTTCCAGGTCCGGGTGGGCGGTTTCCCGCCGCACCAGGCGCGCACGCTCGAGCGGCGGCTGGCACTCGAGCTGCTGCACAGGGTCTAAAGCGTGCGGTCCCGCGTCACGCGCGGGCATGGTATTTTTGCGGCTGCAGAGGCGTTCTCTGCGCCAGGAGTAGCGAGCGGATGCCAAGCAGGGTTCCTCAGGGCGGGCAGCGCGGCTGGATCGTTCCGATCGGCGGCGCGGAGAACAAGGAGAACGACCGGCGCATTCTCGAGCGCTTCGTGCGCTTCTCGGGGGGCGCGGCCGCCGACCTGGTCGTCATTCCCACGGCGAGCCGCATGCACGAAACCGGCACGCGCTACGAGCAGGTGTTCCGCGACCTGGGCGCGCGCCGCGTCACGGTGATGGACTTCGACACCCGCCGTGACTGCCAGGAGCGCGGGCGCCTCGCGCGCCTCGAGGAATCGACCGGGATCTTCTTCACGGGCGGCAACCAGCTGCGTCTCACGACGCTGCTCGGCGGCACGCCGGTCGCGAGGGTCATCCGCGCCGCCAACGCCCGCGGCGTCACGGTCGGCGGCACGAGCGCCGGCGCGAGCATCCTGAGCGAGCACATGATCGCCGCCGGCGACGAGGGCTCGGCGATGATCGCCGGCAGCGTGCGGCTCGCCCCGGGGCTGGGGCTCACCAACCGCTTCGTCATCGACCAGCACTTCCGCGAGCGCGACCGTCTCGGCCGGCTGCTGACCGCGCTGGCGTACAATCCCTTCGCGGTCGGCATCGGACTCGATGAGGACACGGCCGCCTTCATCGCCCCCGACGACCGGCTGGAGGTGGAGGGAACGGGCGGCGTGACGATCGTGGATGCGAGCGGCGTCAGCTATTCCTCGATCGACCAGGCCACCGACGGACAGCCGGTGTGCATGCTCGGACTGAAGCTGCACTTGCTGGTGGCCGGTGCCAGCTTCGACCTCGCGACCCGCACGGCCGCCCCGGGCGCACTGGCGCAGGCCAAGGAGTGAGCGACCGCCGCATTTCCTGACGCGCCGCCCGAGTTGCCTGACGAATAACTATTAAACGAGCAACACCATGCGCATCCTCGACCGCTCCGTCTACGTCGGCCCCTCGCTGTACGCGCGCTTTCCGGTCATCCGCCTGGAGCTCGACCTGGGTGAACTCGAGGCGTGGCCGACGGCACGCCTGGGCGAGCAGTTCATCGCCGCGCTCGCCGCGGCGCTCCCGGGGCTCGCCGAGCACGGTTGTTCCTACCGCGAGCCCGGTGGTTTCCTGCGCCGCATGCGCGAGGGCGAGGGCACCTGGCTCGGCCACGTGCTCGAGCACGTGGCCATCGAGCTGCAGAACATCGCCGGCGAGGAGGTCACCTTCGGCAAGACGCGCGGCGCCGGCGCCCCGGGTGTGTACACGGTGATCTACGAGTACGCGCAGCGCGACGAGGGCATTGCCGCCGGTGAACTCGGACTGCGGCTGCTGACGTCGCTCCTGCCGGAGAGTCTGCCGCCGGCGGACGCGGTGCCCGAGGGCTGGAGCTGGCCGGAAGCACGCGACCAGTTCATCCGCTTCGCACAACGGCGCGCGCTCGGACCCTCGACCGCATCCCTGGTGCGCGCCGCCGAGGAGCGCGGCATCCCCTGGCTGCGCCTCAACGACCAGTCGCTCATCCAGCTGGGGCACGGCAAGTACCAGCAGCGCGTGCAGGCGACCGTCACCGGGCGCACGCCACACATCGCCGTCGAGCTCGCGAGCGACAAGGAGGAGACCAACAAGATCCTCGCCGGGCTGGGACTGCCGGTCCCGCAGCAGGAGCTGGTGCAGAGCGAGACGCAGGCGGTGCGCGCCGCGCGCCGTATCGGCTTTCCGGTGGTCACGAAGCCCTACAACGGCAACCACGGCCGCGGCATCTCCATCCGACTGACGAGCGACGAGGAGGTGGCGCACGGCTTCACGGTCGCACGCGAGCACTCACGCTCGGTGGTCGTCGAGAGCTTCCTCGAGGGCGACGACCATCGCCTGCTCGTCGTCAACGGCACCCTGGTGGCCGCGACCCGGCGCACCCCCGGAAGCGTGCTGGGTGACGGCGTGCGTAGCGTCACGCAGCTGATCGAGATCGTGAACCAGGACCCGCGCCGCGGCGTCGGCCACGAGAAGGTGCTGACGCGCCTGGAGCTCGATCCGCAGGCGCACAAGATGCTCGCCGCGGCCGGCCTCACGCCCGAGTCGGTGCCGGAGCAGGGCCGCCTCGTGTACCTGCGCTCGACCGCCAACCTGTCCACCGGCGGTACCGCGACCGACGTCACCGACGTCATCCACCCGGACAACCGCGAGATGGCCGAGCGCGCCGTGCGCGCGATCGGCCTGGACGTCGGCGGCGTCGACTTCCTCTCCAAGGACATCACCGAGAGCTACCGTGCGATCGGCGGCGGGATCTGCGAGGTGAACGCCGCGCCGGGCTTCCGCATGCACGTCGCCCCGAGCGAGGGCAGCTCGCGCGACGTCGCAGGTCCCGTGATCGACATGCTGTTCACGCCGGGAGCGCCCTCGCGCGTGCCGATCGCGGCCCTCACCGGCACCAACGGCAAGACCACGACGGCACGCATGCTTGCGCACGTCACCAAGATGGCGGGCTACACCCCGGGTCTCACGAGCACCGACGGTGTGTACATCGACGGGCAGCGCACCGTGGCCGGCGACATGACCGGCCCGGTGTCCGCGCGCATGGTGCTCGCCGACCCGCAGATCGACATCGCCGTGCTCGAGACCGCGCGCGGCGGGCTGCTGCGTGCCGGCATGGGGGTGAACGAAGTCAACGTCGGCGCGGTGCTCAACGTGCAGGCCGATCATCTGGGGCTCAAGGGCATCGACACTCTCGAGCAGCTCGCGGAGGTGAAGCGCGTGGTCGTCGAGGTGGCGAGCGACTGCGCCGTGCTCAACGCCGACGACCCGCTGGTGCTGAAGATGTCCGGCTACACCGAGGCGAAGAACATCTGCTACGTCACCATGAACCCGCAGCACACGCTGGTGCGCGAGCACATCCGCGCCGGCGGCCGCGCGTGCGCGCTCGAGGCCGGCGTCAACGGGCAGATGATCACGCTCTACGACCGGGGCGGGCACATTCCGCTCCTGTGGACGCACCTCATCCCCGCGACGCTGGAGGGCCGCGCGACCCACAACGTGCAGAACGCCATGTTCGCGGCCGCCATGGCCTTCTCGCTCGGCATCAAGCTGGACGCCATCCGCCAGGGCCTGCGCACCTTCGACTCGACGTTCTTCCAGGCGCCCGGACGCATGAACATCTTCAGCGAGCACCCCTTCAAGGTGCTGTTCGACTACGGGCACAACGCCCACGCGGTCGGCGCGCTCGCCGATCTCGCCACGCGTCTGGACGTCACCGGCCGCCGTATCGTCGTGCTCGCCGGGCCCGGCGACCGCCGTGACGAGGACCTCGTCGCCATCGCGCGCGCCGTCGCGGGACGCTTCGATCACTACATCTGCCGGCGCGACGACTCCCTGCGTGAGCGCGGCGCGGACGAGGTACCGCGCATCCAGGCCGCGGCGCTCATGGCCGCCGGCGTGCCCGAGGGTGCGATCTCGGTCATTCCCGATGAGCAGGAGGCGATCGCCGCGGCCCTGAACATGGGGCAGCCGGGCGACCTGCTGCTGATCTTCGCGGACGCCCTGGTGCGCTCCTGGAAGCAGATCACCAAGTTCAAGCCCGCGGGGGCGGTCGCGACGCCCGTGCCACCGGTCATGTCCGCGGCGCCCGTAGCGCTCACCGACACAGGCGGGACGCTCCGGACATCCGAGCCGGCGGCCGCGGAGTTCAGCCTCGAGGGCCTGATCCGCGACGAGCGCGGCCTGCGCATCGCGCCGGAGGCCGAAGACTGAACACCGGGAGTCTCCTGCCGTTCACCGCCTCGCGGCGCCTGACAGGTCCCAACCTGTTCTTCGCCGGCGAGGGGGCGCAGCTCGAGACCGAGGGGATCGCCGCAGACGAGGCGCTACTCGCCGGCTGGCGCGCGCGCGCCGCACGCGCGATGGCGCATCTCGGCTGGCCGGCGGCGTCGAGGGTCGCGCGGCGCCACGAGCACGGCACCTCGCTCGCGATCGCCGCCCCGGTCGACCAGCTGTTCACCGCCACCGAGGTCAACGAGTGGGCCCTGTGCGCCACCCTCGCCGCCGGTGATGCCGAGCACACGCGCGCGCTCGAGGCGGCGCTGCTCGCGGCGGCGCTCGAGGCGGCCGGCGAGGGCGAGGACGTGCTCGCGCCCGTGCTCGAGGAGTCGGCGGCGCTGGCGCGCTTCACGCGCCTCAGCGCTCGCGAGGCGCGCCCCGCCCTGCGGGCGCTGATCGCCGAGGCCGAACGGCGCGGCCTGCCGCGCCTCCTCGATGATGCGCTGCTCAGCCTCGGCGCGGGTGAGGGCGGGCGCGACTTCGTGCTCGCCTCGCTCCCGGGAGCGAACGAGGTGACCTGGGACGCCCTGCACGACGTGCCAACCGCGGTGGTCACCGGCTCGAACGGCAAGACCACGACCGTGCGCCTGCTCGCCGCGTGTGCGCGCGCACACGGCTGGGCGAGCGCCTACTGCAGCACGGACGGGGTGTACTTCGACGGCACGCGCGAGCTCGCCGGCGACTACGCCGGACCCGAGGGTGCGCGGCGCGTGCTGCGCGAGCACCGCGCCCAGGCAGCGCTCATCGAGACCGCCCGGGGCGGGATCCTGCGCCGGGGACTTGCGCTCACGCGCGCGCACGTGGCGCTCGTCACCAACGTGAGCGCCGATCATTTCGGGGAGTACGGGATCGACGACCTCGGCGCACTCGCGGACGTGAAGCTCACCGTCGCGGGTCTGGTGCCGCCGGACGGGCTCCTGGTGCTGAACGCCGACGATCCGCTGCTGCTCGCGAGGGCGCCGTCTCTCGCGCGCCGCTTCGGACGTGCACCGCCCCTCGGCTGGTTTGCGCTCGACTTCGACGCCGCGCCGCTCGCCGCGCAGCGCGCGCGCGGCTGCGCCTGCTGCGCGGTGCGTGCCGGGCGCCTGCTGCTCGCGCGCGACGGCGCAGAGCACGACCTCGGCGAGGTGCGCGCGATGCCGCTCACCGTCGACGGCAGCGCCGCGTACAACATCGCCAATCTCGCCGGCGCGGCGCTCGCCGCGGCGGCGCTCGGGGTCGCGCCGGCCGTCATCGCCGCGGTGTGCGCGCGCTTCGGCGCGAGCGCCGCCGACAACGCCGGGCGCATGATGCGCTTTCGCTACCACGGCGCCGAGGTGCTGGTCGACTATGCCCACAACGCGGAAGGGTTGCGCGGACTGCTCAGCGTCGCGACTCACCTGCGTCGCGGCGCGGGGCGCCTCGCGCTGCTGCTCGGGCACGCCGGCAACCGGCGCGACCAGGAGATCGAGGGGCTGGCGCAGGTGGCCGCCGGCTTTCATCCCTCACTGGTGGTGGTGAAGGAGAACGAGGCGCACCTGCGCGGCCGCGAGCCCGGAGAGTTGCCGCGGCTGATCCACGCGGCGCTGCTGCGCGCCGGCGTGCCGCAGTCCTCGCTCGCTGTGTGCATGAGCGAGCTCGCCGCGGTGCGCTACGCGCTCGACTGGGCGCGTCCGGGGGACGTGCTCGCGCTGCCGGTGCATGCCAGCGCCGCGCGCGAGGCGGTGCTCGGGCTGCTCGACGCCTAGCCGAAGCGCCGATGTAGTCAGCCCGCGGGACGGACCGCGCGCGCCAGTGTGCGGCGCGCGCTGACTCGCTCGCGGGCGGGGGAGTCGGCGGGCACCGAGCTGGCGCCGCGGCGCCGCCTTCGCCGCGCGGCTTCAGTGCACCCCGGCGAGCGCCGTATAGCCGCTCCAGATAATGCCGATGCCGATGCACATGAGGATGAACGCCGACAGGCGCACCATGACGTCAAGCCCGGTGCTGCCGAGCACCCGCGCGAGCGCCGGCGCGAAGCGGTAGCACAGGTAGATGCTGACGCCGATCGCGACGATCCCGGCGACCGCGCCGACCGCGTACAGCACGACGTCGCTCCACACGGGGACCCCGGCGCTCTTGTGGCTGCCGATCGCGATCGCGACCGACATCGATCCCGGTCCCACGGTGAGTGGCATGGTCAGCGGGTAGAAGCTGCCGATCCTGCGCGGCGCGGGATCGGGAGCATTCCCCGGGGCGTGATCGGGGGACTGCTCCTGGTTCAACAGCTTCCAGCCGATCGCGGTAACCACGAGGCCCCCGGCGATGCGCACCACGGGCAGCTCGATGCCGAAGAACTCGAGCAGGTAGGGGCCGAGGATCAGCGAGCCGAGCAGGAGCAGGGTGCCGTTGATGGCTACCTTGACCGCCATGTCGCGCCGGTCCCGGGAGGTGAGGCCCGCGGTCAGGCCCAGAAAGAACGGCGCCGACTCGAGCGGGTTGACGATGGGGAAGAGCCCGACGAAGGTGAGCAGGAAGGCCTTGACGATGCCGTTCACGGGGCCCCCGCCGCGCGGCCGCTGGGCCTTCGCGTCTTCATATACGATCCTTCCCGGCGACTTGGTATTTTCCACGAGTATGAATGGCAAGACCTGTCTCGTCACCGGGGCGACGCACGGCGTCGGGCTCGCCACCGCGCGCGCCCTGGCCGGCGCCGGGGCGAACGTCGTGCTGCATGGCCGTGACCCGGCGCGCACGCGCGAGCTCGCGGACGGCCTCGCCCGCGAGACGGGACGGCCGGTGCGGGCGGTGCACGCGGACTTTGCGCGGCTCGCCGACGTGCGCGCACTCGGTGGTGAGCTCGACGCCAGCCTCCCGGCCCTCGACGTGCTGGTCAACAACGCCGGACTGCTCTGCGCCCGGCGCACACTCAGCGCCGAGGGCTACGAGCTCACCTTTGCGGTCAATCACCTCGCGCCGTTTCTCCTCACCAATCTGCTGCTGCCGGCACTGCAGCGCGCGCCGGCCGCGCGCATCGTCATCGTGTCCTCGGCGGCGCACGAGCGGGCGCACCTGGATTTTGACGATCTGATGAACGAGCGCGTCGCACCGGGCCTCACGGGGGCGTACGCGCGCTCCAAGCTCGCGAACCTGCTGTTCATGCGCGCGCTCGCGGCGCGCCTGCGCGGCGGCCGCGTGAGCGCGAACGCGCTGCATCCGGGTGTCGTGGCAAGCCACCTGTTCCGCGACCTGCCGGCGCCGCTGCGGCTGCTGCTCGCGGGCGCCGGGCGGCTCGTCATGCTCACGCCCGAGCAGGGCGCGCGCACCAGCGTGTATCTGGCAAGCGCGCCCGAGCTCGAGGGAGCGAGCGGCGGCTACTACGTGCGCTGCCGGCCCGCGGTCCCGAGCCGCGCGGCGCAGAGCGACGAGGACGCGGCGCGGCTGTGGCAGGAGAGCGCGCGCCTCACCGCGTGGGGCACCTCATGAGCCGGGCGTTCGTGCGCGAGGGCGACGGCAGTGACCCGTTGCCGGAGCGGGCCGTCAGCCCGCATCCCAACCTCGTGACACCGCGCGGGCTCGCCGGGCTCGAGTCGCGCGTGCGCGAGCTCGAAGGCGAGCGCGCCGCCGCGCGCGCCGCCGCCGATCAGGCACTGACCGAGCGCGTGGAGCGCGACCTGCGCTACTTCGGCGCCCGTCGCGCGAGCGCGCGGGTCATCGCGCCCGGCACCGCGGCGGACAAGGTGCGCTTCGGCACGAAGGTGACGCTCGCGACGCACTCCGGAGAGCAAGTCGCCTTCCGGCTGGTGGGCGAGGACGAGGCGGACGTCGCCCAGGGACTGCTGAGCTGGGTGTCGCCGCTCGCGCAGACGCTCCTCGGGCGCGAGCCCGGGGAGACGGTGCAGTTTCAGGGCGCCGACGCGGAGATCGTCAGCATCGAGCCGTGAGGCAGCTGCGCGAGCACGCCGTTCACCAGGCGCTCGAGGCGCACGGGCGCGAGGTCCAGCAGGCCCTGGGTAGCCCGTATGCGCCGTACGGTCTCGGCGTCGAGCCGCCGGTGCGCGCGGTACAGCCGCGTGCGCACGGTGGTCTCGTGCACGCCCAGGGACGCGGCGGTCTCGATGCCGCTGATGCCTTCCACGGCGCGCAGCACGAACACGGTCCGGAATACTTCGGGCAGGCACGCGATGACGTGCTCGAGCTCGTGGCGCTCGGAGTCCTCGGAGTGCGTCGTGGCCGATGCCGCGACGCCGAGCGCCCGCGCGGCGCCGCGCAGTGAGCGGGCCTGCTGGTAGACGAGGCGCGTCAGCCACGCGGCGAACTTTCCGGTCGGCTCGTAGCGGCTGAGGTCGCCGAAGGCGGCGAGATAGACGTCGTGGGTCACGCCCTCGGCGCGGTCCTCGTCGCCGAGCACGCTGTGCGCGACGCGGAACAGACGCCGGCTGTAGCGGCGCACCAGGGCCTCGATCGCGTGCTCATCGCCGGCGCGCGCGCGCTCGATGAGCAGCAGGTCGGGCAAATGTTCGGTCCCTGAAGTTTGCGTGGAGGCCCGTCGCGTCAGGGTGCCGTGGGGATCGAGGCTGCGAGCGGGAGTACCTGGTTCGAGCATGTGCGACGACCTCTGGTGTGTATCCTAGCCACCATGAACAGGAGACCGGCGCTATTCGCCGGGTATTGCGCAGCGCTCATCGCCGGCGCGTCCGCGGTGCTCGCCGCCGGGGTCCAGGGAGCGGTACGCGTCCATCCGCAGCGCTGGCCGAAGCTGCCGCCCGCCCTGGCGAGCGACGCGGCGCTCGAGGCGCGCATCGACGGGCTTCTGGCGCGCATGACACCCGCACAGAAGGCGGGCCAGCTGATCCAGGCCGACATCGGCAGCATCACTGCGGACGATCTGCGTCACTATCCCCTCGGATCCATCCTGAATGGCGGCAACTCCTCGCCCCGTGACGACAAGCTTGCTGCACCGAGTGAGTGGCTGTCCCTTGCGGATCGGTTCTATGAAGCCTCGGCCGGCACCCCGGAGGACCCGGCGATGCCGGTGCTGTGGGGGACGGATGCGGTGCACGGGCACAACAACATCCCCGGGGCCACGATATTTCCCCACAATATCGGCCTGGGTGCCGCACGTGACCCTGAGCTGATCCGTCAGATCGGGGAGATCACCGCGCTCGAGGTCCGCACCACCGGGCAGGACTGGGCCTTCTCCCCGACCGTGGCCGTCTCCCGCGATGCCCGCTGGGGGCGCACCTACGAGAGCTACTCGGAGAACCCCGGGCTCGTGCGCACGTACGCCGCGGCCATGGTCACGGGCCTGCAGGGGGTGCCCGGCACCAGCCAGTTCCTCGACGGGGCGCACGTGCTCGCCACGCCCAAGCACTTCCTGGGCGACGGCGGCACCCTCGGCAAGGACCAGGGTGACAACCAGGCCACCGAACAACAGCTGCGCGACATCGACAGCGCCGGCTACCAGGGTGCGATCACCGCCGGGGCCCAGACCGTCATGGCCTCCTACTCCAGCTGGCACGGGGTGAAGATGCACGGCAACGAGGCGCTCCTCACCGAGGTCCTCAAGGGGCGCTTCGCTTTCGACGGTTTCGTCATCGGCGACTGGAACGGCCACGCGCAGCTGCCCGGCTGCAGCCCGGTGAGCTGCGCCGCGGCGGTCAACGCGGGGCTCGACATGCTGATGGCGCCCGACGGCTGGCGCGAGCTGCACGGTAACCTGGTCGCCCAGATCGAAGGCGGTGTCATCCCCGCCGACCGGGTCGACGATGCCGTGCGGCGTATCCTGCGGGTGAAGCTGCGTGCCCACCTGGACAGCGAGGGCAAGCCCTCCGCGCGTCCCTACGCCGGGCACTTCGAGCTCCTCGGCTCCCCGGCGCACCGCGCCGTCGCCCGCCAGGCGGTGCGCGAGTCGCTGGTACTGCTCAAGAACCGCTATCACCTGCTGCCGCTCGTGCCGCACTCGCGGGTCCTGGTCACGGGCGAGGGCGCCGACAACATCGCCCGGCAGTCGGGCGGCTGGACGATCGACTGGCAGGGCACCGAGCCGAACCAGGACTTTCCGCACGCCGAGTCGATCTACGCCGGCATTGCGCGCACCGTGGCCGGCGCGGGCGGCACGGCCGAATTAAGTCCAACGGGCGAGTTCCATACCCGCCCGGACGTGGCGATCGTGGTGTTCGGGGAGAGTCCGTACGCGGAGTACGCCGGCGACGTGCACTCGCTCGAGTACTCCCCCGGCGACAAGCGCGACCTCTCGCTCCTGAAACGCCTGCACGCCGCGGACGTGCCGGTGGTCGCCGTGTTTCTCTCCGGTCGCCCCCTCATGGTGAACGCGGAGCTCGACGCCGCGGACGCCTTCGTCGCCGCCTGGCTCCCGGGCACCGAGGGCGGCGGGGTCGCGGACGTGCTGTTCCGCAGGGCCGACGGCACGGTGCGCTATGACTTCCGCGGCCGGCTGCCGTTCTCGTGGCCCGCGACGCCCGATCCGCCGGCGGTCGATGAGGTCCCGGGCGAGCCGCCGCTCTTCGCCTACGGCTACGGGCTCACCTACACCGACGACGGCCCGCCGCCCGCGCCCGGCGCGCCGCGCAGGGGCGCGGCGCGGCACTGAAGGGCTTAGTCTCCGCCGGCGCCGACCGCCACCCAGGCGAGGTCGGCGTTCGAGACCGAGCCCACGTTGAAGGCGCGCGCCGCGGCCGCCATGCGCGTGAGCGCCTGTGCGAGCGGCATCGGCGGCTTGTCGTCGCCCTTCTTCGCCTTGTGGAAGCGCACCGGGTTGATGCGCGCGACCACGTAGTTGCGCAGGTAGGGGGACTTGAAACCCTTCGTCTGCAGCGCCGCGATGAGCGACTTCACTCTCTGGTCGATCTCGATGAGCCGCGCCGCGTGGTCGCTCCTGTGTCGCAGGCTCACGACGAGTGACTGCTCGCCGAAGCGGTCGACCTTCTTGAGGAAGGCGCCGTAGGCGCCGCCGGCGAAGCGCGGGTACTTCTCGTACACGATGCCGAGCGTCAGGAGCTCCGCGGACTCGAATTCCGCGGCGAACGTGCGCTCGGACTCCTTGCCGCGCCGCCGGGCGAGGCTGCGTGCCATGCGGATCACCTCGAGGCTGCGGTCCTTGAGGTTGTGGGCCTTCTCGGTGTTGAGCGCGAGGATGCGATAGGCGAGGGACTCGTCGGGGGAGATGAGCGCGGTGAGCTGCTTGAGGCCGAGCACTTTCGCGGCGGCGAGGCGATGGCGGCCGTTCGGCGTCCACAGCTTTCCGTCCTCACCGCGCACCACGATCAGCGGATCGAGGAAGGCCGCCGTCTCCTCGATCGCGCCCGCCAGGCGCTTGGCGTGCGTCGGCGACAGGTCGCGCTGAAAGGGCGTCGGCTGCACCGCCGCGAAGGGCAGGCTGGCGAGCAGCAGCGGGCGACCGCCGAGGGGCTCGCGATAGGCGCCGATCGGCGCGCCACCGGCCTCGCGCACCAGCGCCACGAGCGGCGCGACCGAGGCGTCCTCGAGCGCGATGGCGACCTGCGCGGCGTCCAGGCCGCGGCTCTGTGCGCTCGGCGCAAGCCGTCCGCGGTTGCCCTTGCCCTGCGCGCGCGCGGCGGTGCGCTTCTTGGCTGCGGCCATAGCCTGCTCTCCCCTTCGAAGCAGTGTGCGTCGGAATGAGTATGCGAGAATGACTGATTGCTCAGGATGTTGCCATGGACGCCCTCAGTGAGTCAGTCAGCGGCGCGCGCGTCGCAGGTGCAGCCGTGCGCCTGCCTGCGCAGCGCATCGACGTCCACGGGCACGCGCACGTCGATCAGCGCGCGGTGTGGGCTCTCGCCCTGCCGCTCATGGCCAACAGCGCCGTGCAGATCGTCCTCAACCTCACCGACATGTGGTTCATGGGGCGCATCTCCACGCAGGCGCTCGCCGCGGTCGGCGCGGTGCAGTGGCTGGTGGTCGTCGTCGTGCTGGTGCTCGGCGGCGCGGGCACGGCAGTGCAGACCCTCGCCGCGCAGTACTACGGCGCGCGCCGCTACCGGCGCGCCGCCCAGGCGGTGTGGACGGCGCTGTGGGCCATGGCCTGTGCCGCGCCGCTCTTCATCGCCGTCGGCGCCGCGCGCCACCTGATCCTCGCGCCCTTCGGCTTCGATCCCGCCGTCGAGTCCCTCGCCGCGACTTTCTGGTTCCCGCGCGTCGGTGGCGCCTGCGTCGGAGCGGCGGTGTGGGCCATGCTCGGCTTCTTCAACGGCATCGGCCGCCCGCGCGTCACGCTCGTCATCACCCTCGTCGCCACGGTGACGAACGCGCTCCTCAACCAGGTCTTCATCTTCAACCTGGGATTCGGGATCGCCGGCTCCGCCTGGGCGACCAACGTCGCGCAGGTCCTCGCCCTGTTGTTCGGCATCGCGGTCTTCCTGCGCGCGCCGTATCGGGTGCGCTACGCCTCGCACCTCACCTGGCCGCTCGACCGGCGCCGCCTCGTGGCGCAGCTGCGCCTCGGGGTGCCGATGGGCCTGTCACCTGCCGCGGACCTGCTCGGCTTCGCCATCTTCCAGATGATGCAGACGCGCCTCGGGACCGCCGGCGGCGCGGCTACGCAGATGGTGGTGATCCTTACCTCGCTCGCCTACATGCCGGGCTTCGGCATCGCCTCTGCGGGCACGACGCTCGTCGGCCAGTCGATCGGTGCCGGGGCTCGCGGATGGGCGCAGCGCGTGGGCAACCGCACGATCCTCCTCACCGCGCTGTACATGGGCGGTATCGGCGTCGTCATCGCGCTCGGTGGTCCCTGGGTATTGCCGTTCTTCACCGGCGCGCACGACGTGGACTCGGTGGCGGCGGTGGCGATCGGTGTGCAGCTGCTGTGGCTGGCCGCCGGGTACCAGTTCTTCGACGGCCTCAATCTCGGCAGCAGCATGTGCCTGCGCGGCGCGGGCGACGTGCGCGTCCCGGCCGCCCTGGTGCTGCCGGTGTCGCTGCTGCTGTTCGTGCCGCTCGCGCACATGCTCACCTTCGCCCCCGGGCAGGGCTGGGTGCACTTCCTGCCGCAGTTCGGCTACGGCGCCTTCGGCGGCTGGGTGGCCGTGCTCGTGTACGTCATGGTGCTCGGCAGCACGCTGTTCCTGCGCTGGCGCTCGCGCGCCTGGCAGCGCATCCAACTGTGACGGCCGGGAGCATGTTGGTCACCCTGAAGATGATCCTGCGCACCCTGATCCTGCCGCCCGCCGGGCCGCTCATCGCCGTGCTCGCGGGGCTGTGGCTGCGCCGCGCGCCCGCCGGCGAGCGCGCGCGCAAGACCGGCTCGGCGCTCGTCGCCGTCGGGCTCGGTTCGCTCTGGCTGCTCTCGACGCCCGTCATCGCCGACCGCATCGAGCAGCTCGCGCAGCGCGTGCCGCCGCTGTCCCTCGCCACGGCGCCGGACGCGCAGGCGATCGTCATCCTGGGCGGCGGCAGCGAGCGCTGGCGCGCGCCCGAGTACGGCAACGAGCCGGCCGCCGAGGGCAAGCTCCTCGAGCGCCTCACCTACGGCGCGTTTCTCGCCCGGCGCACCCAGCTGCCCGTCGCCGTCACCGGCACCTTGGTCGAGGCGACCGCGATGCGCGCCACCCTCGCGCGCGACTTCGGCATCCCGGTACGCTGGTTCGAGGCGAGCTCGCACGACACTTTCGAGAATGCCGCGCTCACCGCACAGCTCCTCAAGCCCCAGGGCATCACGCGCATCCTGCTCGTGACGGACGCCGCGCACGAGTGGCGTGCCGCGCATGAGTTCACCGCGGCGGGCTTCACGGTCGCGCCCGCTCCGGTCGGCATCCACGTGGCGCCCGCGCCGGCGGCGGTGCGCTACCTGCCCTCGATCGCCGCCCTCGGCCGCTCGACGGAGGCGCTGTACGAGCTCCTCGGCGATCTCGCGCGCCGCGTGTTCGCGGCGACCGACGTGCGTCGCCAGGGGCCTTAGCGCCGAGCGCGCCGCGCGTGGCCGAGGAGGACTTCACCACCGTGTTCCGCTCCCGGCGACGCCGCGCATGCGAGGAGCGGCTGCTGGTGCTCATGGCGGTCGGCGTCACCGGCGAGGTGCTGCTGGGTGAGGGGGAGTTTCTCCTGCAGGTACCGAACGCCGACGCCGCCTACGCACTCGCGCACCTGCTCAAGTACGAGGCGGAGAACCGCCCGCCGCCACCGCCGCCGCCCGCGCCGCGCACCTGGCCGTACGCGTGGGTGGGCTGCGTCGCGTATGTCGTGGTGCTCATGGGCGTTGCGGCGGCGCTCTCGCACGGGCTCGTGCGCCTCGACGCCTTCGACGTCGGCGAGCTCGACGCCGCCCGCGTGCAGGCCGGGGAGTACTGGCGCGCGTGGACGGCGCTGACGCTGCACGTGGACGGGCCGCACCTCGCGGCCAACCTGCTCGCCGGAGTCTGGTTCGGCTACCTCGCCGGGCGGCAGATGGGGGCGGGCACCGCGTGGCTCCTCACGGTCACGGGCGCCGCGCTCGCCAACCTCCTCGAGGGGCTCCTGGGCCCCGCCGACCATCTCTCGGTGGGCGCCTCGACCGCCGTGTTCGCCGCCCTCGGGGCCATGTCGGCCTACTCGTGGCGCGAGCGGTTGGGTCAGCGCCTGCAGTGGGGGCGGCGCTGGGGCCCGCTCGTCGCCGGCGTCGTCCTCCTCGGGTGGACCGGTACCTCGGGCGAGGGGACCGACGTCATCGCGCACCTCGGCGGATTCGTGGTCGGGGCGATTCTCGGGGCGACGCTCGCGCTGCCGGGGGTCAAGCGCCGGGCCGAGCGCGTGCCGCAGTGGCTCTCCGGGACCCTCGCGCTCGCCTCACTGCTCATCGCCTGGGGCTGCGCGCTCGCGAGCCACTAAGGCCCCTCGACGCTGAAGCCCTTGGCGCGCAGCGTCGCGAGTGCGCCGCTCTCGCCGAGCAGCCGATCCATCGACTGCACCGCGAGCGTGCCGCGGTTATGCCGCAGGCCCTCCTCGACCTGGATCAGCCAGTCGTCCTGGGCACGGGCGATGAGCGTGCGTACCCGCTCCGAGGTCGAGACGGCGGCGAGGCACGCGGCGCGGTTGCCGGCGTACGGGAGCTTGCGCAGCGTGTCGACGTCACCCAACGCCCAGGCGCTCGCGCGCGCCTGCATCGGCGCGATGTCCGTCTCGAGCATGGTGACGACCGACTCGAGACAGTTGACCTCGCTTTCCAGGGAGGTCGCGTTGACGTCCTTGAGCACGTCCACCGGATCGTCGATGTGCAGCTTGTTCTGGCGCACGCGCACGTGCTCTTCGGCCGCCAGCCGCAGTACCGTCTGCTGCACCTCGTTGTGCAGGGCGAGTCCCGTGGCGTCGAAGACCCGCGTGGTGAGCTGGCGCGCGGCGAACATCGGCCGCATCGTCTCGAGCTTGTCGTCGTGCGGGTCGTAGCGCGCCTTGAGCGCCTCCACGCGTGAGTACAGCTGCGGCGGCAGCGTCTGCCGCAGTGGCAGGCGGTCCGGCGGCTTCTGCAGCCGCCGCCACTCGATGTACACGCGCAGTGCGGTGAAGGGGTTGGCGCCGATCCCGTAGGTCGGCCACGCGGGGATCACCTCCTGCGTCTGCTTCAGGACCTCGCGCACCGCGTCCGGCTGCCATACGAACTTCTTCGGCAGCGGCGCGAGCGTGCCGAGGATCCACAGCGTGTGATCGCCGTAGCGCACCACCCACATGCGCGGCCCTTCGTGCCGCCCCTCGACGAGCACCTCCTGGATGGGCGCGGCGGGCGGCTCCTGGGCGCTCGCGCCGCAGACGAGGAGCGCGGCGAGGGCGAGCGTGCGCGCGGCTGTCGCGAGGCTCCTCAGTCTGTGCTCGGCAGCTGTCGCGGTGCCGCCTCGGTGGTCGGGTCGTAGACGCGGTTGAGTGTCACGGCCGCGAGCTCTGCCGGGGCGACGTGCAGCTTCATGATGAGCCGCTTGCCGTCGGCCGAGAGCCCGTAGCTCTCGGTGACGACGGTGCCCATCTGCCCCTTGGTGATGATGACGAACTCGCGCCCCTTCCAGCCGGCGTTCTGGTCGCCGACTCCGCCCTGGGCTGACACGACACTGTTCTCCCCCGGGGTGTAGCTGCGCTCGACGCCGCCGTAGTCGAGCACGAACTGCGTGGCGGTCTGGCGGATGCTGAGGAAGTCACCGCGATGCAGGACGGACAGGACCACCTGCGCCATCGGCGAGCGCCGCAGCGGGTCGCGCCGGGCTGCGCCGCGCGCGTCCGGGGCGTCCGGGTCTGCGGTGCCGACGCCGGTGCGTGCCTCGTTCGCCTCGCGGGCGCGCTGCGTGAGCTTCTGTATCTGCTCGCGCATGCTCGCGAGCGTTTTCTGCGGGTCGTCGCTCGCCGCGTGATCGAGCTTCCAGTTGCCCGAGAGGTTGAGCCCCGCGGGCGCCTCGGCGGACCCCCCGCTCGCGCAGCCGCCGAGCACGGCCGCCAGGAGCACGCACAGGAGCGCGGGCGCGGTCCGGGGCGTCGGCATCTTGAGGTATCCTCGCATCCCTACAACAAGCGGCGAGCATCGCAGTTCGGAATACCCTGACGCAATCATGAAACGACGCACCGCCCCTGAGCTCGCCCGCCTGCGCCGGCGTATCACCCGGCTGGACGGGCAGAGTATCGATCAGCTCTACGGACTCGAGCCGGTATGGGAGCCGGCCGCGGTCGGGCAGCGCGTCGCTCCCGAGGAGTTCGTGCCGGTGCGCTGCCCGTACTGCGGCGAGCGGCTGGAAACCCGGGTCGACCTGACCACCGAGGAGCCCTCCTTCGTGGAAGATTGCGAAGTGTGCTGCCGGCCGATCGAGTTCCACATCGAGCGCGACGAGGGCGGTGCCCTCGTGGCGCTCAAGGTCCGGCGGCTCGACTGACCCTCGTCCCGCCCCCGCCCACCCACACCCGCGGAGTTTTCAGGGAGACCCACCACCATGGGATCGCTACGCCACGCCGCCTGGTTCCTCATCACGCTTTCGCTCGCGCTCGGCGCGTGCAGCGGCACCGCGCCGCCGCCCGCACCGGCCACGACGGCGGCCGCCGGCGAGCCCGATCCCTGGCCGCAGTACGCGGCGCGCTTCGTCGAGGACTACTTCAAGGCCGAGCCCTTCTTCGCCGTGCAGGCCGGGCGGCACGAGTTCGACGGGCAGATGCCGGACTGGAGCGCGGACGCGCTCGCCGCCGAGGCGGCGCGCCTGAAGAAGCTGCGCACCGAGGCGCAAGGCTTCGACGCCGCCACCCTGACCGCCGAGGAGCGCTTCGAGCGCGAGTACCTCTACACGGTCATCGACAGCGAGGTCTTCTGGCTCGAGCGCGCGCGCGCCCCGTTCTTGAACCCCGCCTGGTACCTCGAGCGGCTCGACCCGGACGTGTACCTGAACCGCGACTACGCCCCGCCTGCCAAGCGTCTCGCCGGGTACATCGGCTACGCGCGCTCCATCCCCAAGCTCGCCGCCGAGATCCGCGCGAACCTGCGCACGCCGATGGCCGCGACCTACGTGCAGCGCGGAATCGACGGCTTCGGCGGCTTCGCCGACTTCTACCGCAAGGACGTCACCAAGGTGTTCGCCTCCGTGCAGGACCCGGCGGCGCAGAAGGACCTCGCCGCCGCCGACGAGGCCGCCGCTCGTGCGATGGACGAGCTGAAGAAGTGGCTGCTCGGCGAGCGCAGGCGCCAGAACAAGGACTTCGCCCTCGGCGAGCCGTTGTTCGTCGAGATGCTCAAGACCACCGAGCGCGTCGACGTGCCGGTCGCGCGGCTGCTCGAGATCGGCCGCGCGGACCTCGAGCGCAACACCCAGGCGCTGAAGGAGGCGTGCGCGCAGTTCCTGCCGCACGCGACGCTCGATGCCTGCGTGAAGAAGATGCAGTCCGACAAACCCCAGGGCGGGGCGCTCGAGGGCGCGCGCCAGCAGCTGACCATGCTGCGAAGCTTCGTGCTCGAGAAGCACGTGGTCAGCGTGCCTCCGGACAAGCAGGCGCAGGTGGCCGAGGCGCCGCCCTACGCGCGCGCCAACGCGGCCTACATTAACGTCCCCGGCCCGTACGAGCAGAACGTCGCCTACACCTACAACATCGCCCCACCCGATCCCTCCTGGAGCGCCAAGGAGCGCGCCGAGTACATTCCGGGACGCTCGACGCTGCTCTACACGAGCGTGCATGAGGTGTGGCCCGGGCACTTCGTGCAGTTCCTGCACTCGAACAGCAACCCCTCGAAGATCGCGGCCCTGTGGGTCGGCTACGCGTTCGCCGAAGGCTGGGCGCACTACGCCGAGGAGATGATGTGGGAGGAGGGGCTCGGCGAGGGCAACCCCGAGCAGCACATCGGCCAGCTGTGCGATGCGCTGCTGCGCGACGTGCGCTACCTCTCGGCCCTCGGTCTGCACACCCAGGGCATGTCGGTCGCGGAATCCGACCGCATGTTCCGCGAGCGCGCCTTCAGCGACCCGGGCAACGCGCGCCAGCAGGCCGCGCGCGGGACCTACGACCCGCAGTACCTCGACTACACCCTCGGCAAGCTCATGATCCGCAAGCTGCGCGCCGACTGGGTGGCGAAGCAGCCCGCCGGCGGGGATGCGCGCCAGCACTGGAAGGACTTCCACGACAAGTTCCTCTCCTACGGCGGGCCGCCGATCCCGCTCGTGCGACAGGCGCTGGTGGGCGAGGACGGGACGCTCTTCTAGGCGGCCGCCGCCTCGAGGAAGCTGAGCGTGCGCGCGGCGCCGTCCAGGCGCACCCGCACGCCGAGCGCGAAGGGCTCATTCACCTCGCCGTGTCCCACGGGGAAGCCGGCGACGCACGGCAGTCCCGTCGACTCGGCGAGCTCGCGCAGCAGCTCCGAGCACGAGTAGATCGCGCCCGGCTCCTCGCAGGCCGTGAAGGAGCCGAGCGCGATGCCGCGCACGCGCGCGAAGACCCCGGCGAGCAGCAGGTGCGTCCACATGCGGTCGATCCGGTAGGGGCGCTCGCCCTGGTCCTCGAGCAGCAGCACCGTGTTCTCCAGCGGCGGCAGGAACGGGGTGCCGAGCAGCCGCGTCAGGACCGAGAGGTTGCCGCCGACCAGCCGTCCCTCGGCGACTCCCGCGACGTAGGTCTCGCTGCCCTGCAGGGGCGGCGCCGGGTTCGGCGACTCGAGCAGCGCGAACAGCCGATCGTGAGTGGCCGCCGAGAGGCGCGGCAGCTGCGTGAGGACCGGCCCGTGGATGCTGATGCGCCCGTGCGCCTGCATCCACAGGTGCAGCGCCGTGATGTCGGAGAAGCCGACGAGGAGCTTGCCCGGCGCGGGTGGGACGGCTCCCCCGAGAGCCACGAGCAGGCGCGTCGCGCCATAGCCGCCGCGTGCGCAGAACACGGCCTTCAGTCCCGGGTCCTTGAGCGCGCCGAGCAGTTCCTCCAGGCGCCGCGAGTCCTGTCCGGCCAGGTAGCGGTGCTGCGTGTGGATGTGCGGGGCGTGCTCGGGGCGGTAGCGCGAACCGATGAGGGCGAGCCCCGCGGCGAACGCGGCGCGGTCGAAGCCGCTCGCCGGGGCGATGACGGCGACGCGATCGCCCGGGTGCAGCGCCTGAACGGCGTGGAAATGTCCGCTGGTCACTTGAGCGTCCTGAAACGAGCCGGGGCGGGGATTATCGCGCGTTTGCCTCGCCCAGCCGCAGGGGAGCCTCACGAGGCTCCCGCGCGCCGGCCGGCGCGGGTAACATCCGCCCATGCTCGCCTTCCTGATCTGGCTCG
>DATBBQ010000061.1:0-21694 GCA_036270915.1 Steroidobacteraceae bacterium | reverse complement strand
CGCCTTCGAGAGCGTGTGGGCCACGGTACGCTTCAGCCGCGGCCTCTTCGGCAAGGCGCCCGATCCCGCGCACTGCGAGCGCGTCCTGCGTCAGCTGTCCCTCTGGGAGAAGAAGGACGCGAAGATCATGACGCTCTCGGGTGGCATGAAGCGTCGCGTGATGATCGCCAAGGCGCTCTCGCACGAGCCGCAGATCCTCTTCCTCGACGAGCCCACCGCCGGGGTGGACGTCGAGCTGCGCCGCGACATGTGGCAGATGGTGCGCGGGCTGCGCGACAGCGGCGTGACCATCATCCTCACGACCCACTACATCGAGGAGGCCGAGGAGATGGCCGACCGGATCGGGGTCATCAACAAGGGCGCCCTGATCGAGGTCGAGGACAAGGCGCTGCTGATGCGCAAGCTCGGCAAGCGGCAGCTGACGCTGCACCTGCAGAGCCCGCTCGAGCGCATCCCGGGCGAGCTCGCCGCCTTCCCGCTCGCGCTGAGCGAGGACGGCAACGCCCTGGTGCTCACCTTCGATACCACCGCGCGCGAGCCGGGGATCGCGGCGCTGCTCAAGCGCCTCGGTGAGCTGCGCATCGACTTCAAGGACCTGCACTCGAGCGAGACATCCCTCGAGGACATCTTCGTCAACCTGGTGAGGGCGCGGGCATGAACGTGCATGCCATCCGCGCCATCTACCGCTTCGAGATGGCGCGCACCTTTCGCACCCTGATGCAGAGCATCGCCTCCCCTGTGCTCTCGACCGCGCTCTACTTCGTGGTGTTCGGGGCCGCGATCGGCCAGCGCATGGGCGCGGTCGACGGGGTGAGCTACGGGGCCTTCATCGTCCCCGGGCTCATCATGCTCTCGCTCCTGAACGAGAGCGTGTCCAACGCCTCCTTCGGCATCTATCTGCCGAAGTGGTCCGGCACGATCTTCGAGCTGCTGTCGGCGCCGGTCAGCTACGTGGAGGTGCTCATCGGCTACGTGGGCGCGGCGGCCACCAAGTCGGTGATGCTCGGGCTGCTGATCCTGGTCACGGCGCGGCTGTTCGTGCCGTACGGGATCGAGCACCCGGTGTGGATGGTGGCATTCCTCGTGCTCACCGCCGTGAGCTTCAGCCTCTTCGGCTTCATCATCGGGCTGTGGGCCGACAGCTTCGAGCAGCTGCAGGTCGTGCCGCTCATGATCCTCACGCCCCTCACCTTCCTCGGCGGCGCGTTCTACTCGGTGAGCATGCTGCCGCCGCTGTGGCAGAAGATCACCCTCTTCAACCCGGTGATCTACCTGATCAGCGGCTTCCGCTGGAGCTTCTACGGCGCGTCGGACGTTAACGTGGTGGCGAGCGCGGCGGCGACGCTCGCCTTCTTCGTGCTGTGCGTGGCGACCGTCGCCTTAATCTTCAGGACCGGCTGGCACCTGAAGAGCTGACGAGCGGCGGCTAGTCCGCGGGCACGGTACGCTCGCGCGCCCAGGCACGCAGCCCCGCCACCTGCTCGGCCATGACCACCGCGAGCGGCCGCGTCGCGGCGAGCTCGGCGGCGAGCAGCTGCGCATCCGGCGCCACGTGCTTGGCGTGCGCGCTGTAGAGGCTCGCCACCACGGCCTGCTCGAGCTCCGCGCCGGAGAAGCCCTCGCACTGGCGCGCGAGCGCGGCGAGTGTCGCGGCATCGAGCGCGATGCCGCGCTTGGTGGCGTGGATGCGCAGGATCTCGGCGCGGGTCGCCGCGTTCGGCAGGTCGACGAAGAAGATCTCGTCGAAGCGTCCCTTGCGCACCAGCTCCGGTGGCAGCGCGGTGATGTCGTTCGCAGTCGCGACCGCGAACACACGGGTGTGCTTCTCGGCGAGCCAGGTGAGGAAGCCCCCGAGCACGCGGCGCGTCGCGCCGCCGTCGTTATCGCCGCCGGCGAAACCCTTCTCGATCTCGTCTATCCACAGTACGCACGGCGCGAGCGTGTCCGCCGCCGCGAGCGACTCGCGCAGCTTGCGCTCGGATTCGCCCACGTACTTGTCGAAGAGCGCCGAGCAGTCCAGGCGCAGCAGCGGGATGTTGAACACCCCGGCACAGGCGCGCGCGGCGAGGCTCTTGCCGCAGCCCTGCACGCCGAGCAGCAGCACGCCCTTGGGCGGGTCGAGCCCGGGAGCCGAGCCGTCGAAGGCGGAGCAGCGTTTGCTGAGCCACGCCTTGAGGTTGGCGAGTCCCCCCACGTCGGCGAACGCCGCCGTGTCGTGCTCGTAGCGCAGGGCGCCGGTCTGGTTGAGGATCTCGTACTTGGCGCGCATGACGTCGGCGATGTCGGAGACCGCGAGCGCGCCGTGCTCGAAGATGGCCTTGCGCGCGAGGCGCTGCGTGTCGGCCGCCGAGAGCCCGCTCAGGTTCTCCACCAGCAACTCGAGCGCGCGGGCGTCGATCTTCAGTCCCAGGCGCGGGTTCGCGCGCGACCACTCGCGCGCGACCTCCTCGACGATCCGTCGCCGCTCGTCGCGGTCGGGGAGCGCGAGCGTGAAGTGCGCGGTGAACGGCTCGAGCTCGGGCGGGATCTCGGTCTCGTAGCTGATGAGCACGACGGTGCGCGGGCAGTGCTCGTAGTCCTGGGCGATGTCCTTCAGGAAACGCACGTTGGTCGGGTCGGTCAGGTAGGGGTGGAAGTCGAGCAGGACGTAGACGCCACCGAGGGTCGTCGCGCGCAGGTGCTTGAGCATGTCCACCGGCTCGGCGAGCATTCGGTTCGGCGGCCCGACCTCGATGTCGAGCCGCTTGAGGCCGTCGGTCACGCTCCACTTGAAGAGCGGCATCACCCCGCGCGGCAGCGTCGCGCCGGCGACCGCGGCCGGCTGCGGCGGGGCCGGCCTGCCGGCGGGGACGCCCGTGCCGGCGCCGGTGCAGGCTCGGCGCAGCGCGTTCAGCGCCTGCGTCTCATCACGGGACTCGATAACGATGATCGGTACCCGCGATCTCAGCAGGGCCTCGAGGTCGTTGGCTTGCATGCCTGGCGAGCCTAGCAGAGCGGCGCTTCCGGGGAGCGTGACTGCCTTCACCCCGGAAGCGGCCCGCAGGCAACGTCCCCACCTCCCCGACGGCACTGGGGCCCGCACGACTCAACTACCCAATAGCCGCGGGTCGGCCGCGCCCGTTGCAGCGCGGCGCGGCGCCTGCTATCAACCGCCGATGAACGGTGAAACCAAGCCCTACGCGGGCGGCTGTCTCTGCGGAGCGCTGCGCTACGAGGCGCGCGGGGAGCCCTCTGCGAGCGGCCACTGCTACTGCGCCGACTGCCGCAAGGCCTCCGGCTCCGGATTCGTTCCCTTCATGGTCTTTGCGGGCAGCGTGCTCACGGTGCGCGGGGCAATGCGCCAGTTCCGCTCCCCGGCGGTGAGCGGCCGCACGGCGGTGCGCAACTACTGCCCGGCGTGCGGCGGGCTGGTGTTTGGCGGCGAGCTCGGAACGGATGACACCTTCACCGTCTACGCAGGCTCCCTCGATGAGCCGGCGCGATTTCGCCCGCGGATCGCGATCTTCGTCCGAGGTCGTCCGGCCTGGGCCGTGATACCGCCCGGGCTCACGGCCTTTGAGGGGCTGCCGGACTGAAGCGGCGCTAGGCCGCGCCGGCGCTGCGGCGACGCTGCGCGCGCAGGGCGCGGAAGCGGCCGGTGGGGGTGAGCGGCTCGTTGCCGGCCTGGGCGCTCCAGAGCGCATTGCGACGGGCGACGAAGCTGCTGTGCGTGATCTCCTCGAGCGCGCACGCCTTGGCGAACAGGAACCCCTGTCCCGCCACGCAGCCGAACTCGACGAGCGCCTGCACCTGAGCCTCGAGCTCGATGCCCTCGGCGACGGTCTCAAGTCCGAGCGTCTCCCCGAGGGTGATGACCGCGCTCGCCAGCTCCGGACCGTTGTCGGAATTGGTCAGGCGGCTGACGAAGGAGCGGTCGATCTTCAGGATGTCGATCGGGAAGCGGTGCAGGTAGGAGAGCGAGGAGTACCCGGTACCGAAGTCATCGATCGCGAGTTTCACACCGAGCGCCTTCAGGCGGTGGAAACGTTCCAGGTTCGCATCCGTGTTGTACATGATCGTGCTCTCGGTGAGCTCGATCACGAGATTGCCGGCCTCGAGCCCCGCGCCGTGCAGCGCCTGCGCCACGTCCTGCGCGAGCTCGCCGTGCTGCAGGTGGCGCCCGGAGATGTTCACGGCGAGCCGCAGTCCCTCGTAGCCGGCGATGACGCCGCGCCAGGCGCAGAAGTCCTGGCAGGCTCGCTTGAGCACCCAGCGCCCGAGCTTGTCGATCTGGCCGCACTCCTCCACCACCTGGATGAAGCGCGCGGGCATGAGCACGCCGGCCTCCGGATGGCGCCAGCGAACCAGCGCCTCGACGCCGAGCAGCGCCCCGGAGCCGAGGTCGACGATCGGCTGGTACTCGAGAAAGAACTCCTCGCGGGCGAGCGCCCGGCCGATGTCGGCCTCGAGGCGCAGCCGCTCGTGCAGCATGTCCTGCATCTGTGACTTGAAGGTCACGTAGCGGTTCTTGCCGGCCGCCTTGGCGTGGTACATGGCGATGTCGGCGTTGCTCAAGAGCATCTCGGTGCCGGCGTGGCTGCTGGAGAAGGCCACCCCGACGCTCGCCCCGACCCGCACCTCCATGCTGTCGAGCGTGAAGGGCGCGTCCAGGGTCTCGATCAGCGCGTCGGCGAGCCGCTCGACCTCGGCCACCGAGGTGATGCCCTCGAGCAGCACGGCAAACTCGTCACCCCCGAGGCGCGCCACGGTGTCCGAGGCGCGCGTCGTCTTGACGATGCGCTGCGCGACGGCCTGCAGCAGGCGGTCGCCCGCGTCGTGGCCGAGCGAATCGTTGATGTTCTTGAAGTTGTCGAGGTCGAGGAACATGACCGCGACGAAGCCCTGGCCGCGCTGCGCGAGGGTGAGCGCGTGCTGGACCCGGTCGCGGAACAGGTTGCGGTTCGCGAGCAGCGTCAGCGGGTCATGGAAGGCAAGCTGGCGCAGCTGCTCCTCGAGCGCCTTGCGCTCACTGATGTCGCGGAAGTTCAGCGCCAGGCCCTGCACGGCCGGGTCCGCGGTGAGATTGCTGCCGACACCCTCGATCACGTAGCGCTTGCTGCCGCGCTCGATGCGCAGCTCCACCGGACCCACGGTCCCGGACCGGGCGGCGGCGACCTCGGCGAGGAAACCCCGCAGCCGCTCGCCGTCCTCGCCGCCCCACAGCTCGGCCAGGCTCCGCCCGGTCATCTCCTCGGGCTTAAGTCCCAGCGTGCGCTCCGAGGCCGGCGAGACGAAGCGCAGCGTCCCCTCGGCGGTCACGATCATGATGACGTCGGAGGCGTTGGCGATGAGCGAGGCGTAGCGGGCCTCGACGATGCGGGCCGCCTTGCGCTCGCGCACCAGCGCGTCCCCGCGCAGCACGACGCCCTGGCGCAGCATGAACAGCAACGTGAGCGCGAACACCACCATGGTCATGACGGTCGCGGGGCCACCGATCGCGCCGCGGCTGAAGTACGCGAGCATCAGGAACGCCGCGAGCACCGCCGCGTAGGGGAGCGAGCGCGTGAGCGCGTCCGAGGTCTGCGAGGCGGGGCGCGCGCTCGGCTCGCCGACGCGCAGCTGCGCGCAGCCCGCGGCGGCGATCGGCGCGTACCAGCACAGGTACAGCACGTCCTGGAACTGCCCCGGCAGGTAGTAGCCGCGCACCTTGGCGAGCGACCAGAGCACGTCGCTGAAGAACATGGTCGCGATGCCGATCAGCAGCAGCACCGGCACGCGCCGCCCGCGTTCGATACCGGCGCCGGCGAGCAGCACCACGCCGAGCATGAGCACCAGCACGCAGTCGAAGCCCGCGTAGGCGAGCGTCAGCCCCTGGCGCAGCAGGTCCACCTCGTGCGCCGCGACCGTCGGGCGGATGACCAGGAACCAGAAGAACGCGCCGAAGCCGACCACGAAGATGGTGGCGTCGATCGAGAGCTGCACCCACGGGACGCGTACCGCGGCGGCGCGGATGAAGCACAGCGCCGCGGCGGCGCCGGTCAGGTAGAAGAGCGAGTAGAACAGGTCGGCGGGACCGGGAAACGGGTCGATGCCCCGCAGCCAGGAGACGGTGCCGATCGCGACCCCGGCGAAGTACAGCCCGAGGGCGACCGCGAGCAGCGCCCAGGCGGTACGCAGCGTCCCGCGCGGCAGGTAGCAGGCGGTCGCCCCGACGATGACGACGCTGACGAAGGCCGCCGGCACGTCGGAGAAGAGCCCGACGTAGTGCGTGACCTGCGCGCCACCGACGCCGGTGATCATCCACGCCGTGAACGTGACCACGTAGACGATGAGTGCGGCGAAGAGCTTCGCGACCCAGACGGGCACGGCTCTCGGACGGCTCAAATGCGCTGCTGCTAGCTTGGTATCCACTTCGTTCGTTAGCTGCAAGGCGGCCCACCGAGCTTACCTGTACCAACAGGCCCGGCGGCAAAGGTTAAATTTGAAGGTAAAACACCCGGCCCGGCCACCGAAAAACCCCCGGGCGTGACGCAGTTCTCGGCGGCCGCGCCGAAGTGGGCGCTGCGTCTAGCTTCCCCGCCTTGGGGCACCGCCCCGCTCACGAGGCGCGGCCCCGAGACAAGCCCCGCAGGACCTCACCGAGGCGAGCAATCTCGGCCACGGTGTTGTAGTGCACGAGCGAGACCCGCACCACGCCGGTCTCGGGATCGAGGCCGAGGCGGCGCATGAGGCGCGGGGCATACATGTGCCCGTCGCGGATGCCGATCTCGGCGCGCGCGGCCGCCTCGCTGACCGACTGCGGCGCGACGCCGGGCAGATTGAAGGCCACCGTCGGCACGCGCTCGTCCAAGCGTGCCGGGTCCGTCACCCCGTACACGTGCGCCCCGGCATCGGCCAGCACCGAGAGGAGCTCGCCCGAGAGGGACTGCTCGTAGGCTCGCACGGCATCCATCGCCACGCGCACGTCCGCGCCGAGGCGCTGTGCCGGAGGCGCGCCACTGACGCCGGTGAGCGCCTGGCCGAGGGCTCCCAGGTAGGCGACGGCTGCCGCCATGCCGGCGACGTTCTCGAAAGTGAAGGTGCCCGCCTCGATCTTGCCCGGCGGCTCATCGGGGATGAACTCCTCGCGGAACGTCGGCAACCGGGCGAGCGCCTCGTAGCGACCCCACATGAACCCCATGTGGGGCGCGAAGATCTTGTAGCCCGAGCACACCAGGTAGTCGCACCCCAGGGCCTGCACGTCGATGGGCGCGTGCGGGGCGTAGTGCACGGCGTCGAGGAAGATCTCCCCGCCCGCCTCGTGCGTCAGGGCCGCCGCCGCCCGCACGTCGGTGATCGAGCCGAGCGCGTTCGAGGCGAGCGCGCAGGCGACCAGGCGGGTGCGCGCCGACAGCAGTGGCGCGAGGTCCTCGGCGTGCAGCACGCCGTCGGCCCGCGGTAACCACCACCTGATGCGTGCGCCCATCGCCTCGAGCGCGAGCCAGGTGGCGACGTTGGCCTCGTGGTCGAGCTCGCTGACGACGATCTCGTTGCGCGCGGCGAGTCCCTGCCCGACGGCGAGGCTGACGAGGCGGATGAACGAGGTGGCGTTCATGCCGAAGGAGATCTCCTCCGGGCGGCGCGCGTTCACGAAGGCGGCGACCGCCGCGCGCGCCCCTGTGATCATCGCGTCGACCGCGCGGCTGTGCCGGTAGCGCCCGCCGCGCTGCACGTTGTGCTCGATGAGGTGGGTGTTGACCGCCTCCAGCACCTGCTCGGGCACCTGGGCACCGGCGGCGTTGTCGAAGAACACGAACCCCCGTGCGCGCGAGAGCGCGGGAAAGCGAGCGCGCAGCGCGTCGGCGGGAAAGGCCGCGGCGGTTCGCGGCGTGAGCGCGTTCATGAGCGTGACCCCCTGCCCTGCGTAACCGTCAGCTGAACGCGTGCCGATGACGCGCGAGCGCCGCGATCAGCACCTCGACGTCGTCCTCGTTGTTGTAGAAGTGGAAGCTGGCGCGCAGATTCTCGTCGCGGCAGGACGTGACGATGTCCTCACGCAGAAGCTCGCTCACCAGCCGCCCCACCTCGCGCGAGCGCACGCAGATCGTCGCGCCGTGACGCTCCTCGGCACGCGGGGTCACGCTCGGCCAGCCGATCGCCTCCAGGCGCTCGAGACAAAGCCGGGTGAGCCCGCGCACCCGCTCCTCGATCGCGTCCGTGCCCAGCTCGAGGATGATCTTGAGGCCCGCCTCGGCCGCGTAGCAGTTGACGACCGGCGGGGTCCCGGCCTCAAAGCGCCGTGCACTGCCCGCCGGGCGGTTGGCGCTGATATCCATCGCCATGATGTTCTCCTGAGCGAACCAGCCGGAGTTGCTCGGGACGAGTCCCTCGAGGAGCGAGCGGCGCACGTACAGGAAGCCGATTCCCGCCGTGCCGAGCAGGTACTTGAGCATGCCGCCGACGGCGAAGTCGACGTCGAGGCGCCGCACGTCGACGGTGACCGAGCCGACCGCCTGGTAGCAGTCGAGCAGCACCCGGGCGCCGCGCGCGTGCGCGAGGCGCGCGATGCCCGCCACGTCCAGCATCGCCCCGTTGCGGAAGCATACGTGCGTTACGGCGACGAGGGCCGTCTCCTCGTCGATGACCCGCGCAAAGTGCTCGAGCGGTATGTAGCCCTCGGCGTCGCGGCCGACGTGCTGCACCCGCGCCCCGCGCCGCTCCTGGGCGTGCCAGATCTGCGCGTTGGTCGGGAATTCGAAGTCGCTCACCACGACCTTGTTGCGCCGGCCCGAGAAGTCGCAGGCGCTCGCGAGCGCGTTGATCCCGGCGGACGCCGAGGCGGTGACGGCGATCTCATCAGCCTGCGCCCCGAGCACCTGCGCCATGGCCGTGCGCACCGCCTCGTTCTTCGTGACCCACACGTCCCAGTTGGCGCCCACCAGCAGCCGGTCCTCCATGTAGGCATGGATCGCCTCGCGCACCGTGTCGGCGAGGGCGCAGTAGGAGCCGCTGTTGAGGTAGGTCTTGCGCGCGAGCACCGGGAAGCGCCGGCGCAGGGCGTGAAAGTCCGCACTCATCGCGACAGCACCGTCGGCGTGACGGCGACCCGCCGCCGTGCCTTCCACAGGAAATAGGCGGCCGAAACGCCGATCAGCCAGGGCACGCCGTACACCCAGGAGACGTACAGATTGTCGTCGAAGCCCATCGTGACCTCGACGGCGGCGATGAGCAGCAACCCCGCGTACTGCATCCACGGGAAGAACGGCATGCGCACCGGCAGCGCCTGCCCGGCGTGCCGACGGCGAAAGCTCAGGTGGCTGACCAGGATGATGAACCACACCAGCATCGCGGCGAACAGCGCCACTCCGAACAGGTAGCCGTAGGCATTGGGCGTGAAGATCGAGACCGCCGCCGCGAGCACGATGCAGACACCTGAGCTGAGGATGGCGGCGAGCGGCACGCCGCTGCCCGTCAGCCGCCCGAGCAGGCGCGGCGCGTACTGACCGCGCGACAGCGAGAACAGCATGCGCGAGCACAGGTAGACGTTGGTGTTCATGCTGGACAAGGCGGCGCTCAGCACCACGAAGTTCATGATACCGGCCGCGTGGCGGATGCCCGAGTGCTGGAAGACGCTGACGAAGGGACTCTGCGCCACGACCTTGACCCCCGTCTCCGTCCAGGGAATGACGGTGACGATGATCGCGAGCGAGAGGACATAAAAGAGGAAGAGGCGCACGACCATGACCCGCAGGGCGGCGGGAATCGCCACCTGCGGGTTCTGCGCCTCCCCGGAGGTCACGGCGATGACCTCGATGCCGTTGAAGGCGAATACGCCGACCACCACGGCCTGCCAGACACCGGAGAATCCATGGGGCGCAAAACCCCCCGGAAGGCCGGTCAGGTTGTGAAAGCCCACCGCCGGACGTCCTATGCCGAGCAGGCTCGCGGCGCCCAGGATGATGAAGAGCACGATCGCCGCGACCTTGATCAGGGCGAACCAGGACTCCACGGTGCCGAAGTTGTGTACCGAGCGGGAGTTGAAGTAGAGGAGCATCGCGCAGAAGCCGAGCGACCAGAGCCACGCCGGACTGCCCGGAAACCACAACTGCATGTAGAGCCCGGCGGCGACGGCCTCGCCGCCGATGGCGATCACCTGCGCGATCCAGTAGGTGTAGCGAACCACGAAGCCCGCCCACGGGTTGAGGTAGGTCTCCGCGTAAGTACCGAAGGAGCCGGCGGTCGGATGCACGACGGCCATCTCGGAGAGACTGAACACCATGACCACGGCCACGAATCCGGCGATCGCGAAGCTCGCGATCACCGCAGGTCCCGCGTAGCCGATCGCCAGCCCGCTGCCCATGAAGAGGCCGGTGCCGATGGCGCCGCCCAGCCCGATCATGACCATCTGCGCCTTGGTCAGGCCGCGGTGCAGGCCGCTCTCGCGCTCGCTGATCGACTCGGTGTCCATTGCCTCTCTGATACCGTGTGGGCCCGCGCCGGCGAGCCGCGCCGTGGGCGCGGACCGCCGCCGTGGCGGCGCTTAGGTCCTAATAGTTGATGCTGGGGTTGTCGCCCGGGCAGATGACGCCGACCACGTCGATGCCGTCTGCGGAGGTCGCCTCGAGGGAATGCACCTGCTTGCGCGGCAGGAAGATCACGTCTCCGGCTCGCACGGGGGCCTTGCGGTCCTCCGTCCACATGAATCCCTCTCCCGTGAGCACGATGATCGCTTCCTCGTACAGGTGGCGGTGCGGGGCCGCCTTGGAGCGCGGAATGTGGCCGATGAACTGCGTGATCACCTTCGAGCCGACGCGCTTGTCGACGAGCACCTGGAAGTAGCGCGGCCCCATGGCCGTGCGCTTCTCGGGATCGACGCGCACCACGCGCTCCGGGCAGCGCTCGTCGAAGTTCCCCGGCATCGCCGCGAGCCATTCGATGTGCGCCTGTGGACAGGAGAGGACGAAGACCTCGAGCGTGACACCCGCCGGGGCGCTCAGCTGCAGGGCCTCGCCCGGCCGCACGTACACCCCATCGGTGGCCTCGACCGCGAATGCCCGCCCCGAGAGGGTCACCGTGCCGCGGCCGCGCGCGACGAAGAGGATCACGTCGCGCTCGCCCAGGGTCATGACCGGCGAGGCGCCCGCCGTGAGGGTCAGGAAGAGCTGCGTCTGGAATTCCGC
The DNA here is from genome assembly GCA_036270915.1 of Steroidobacteraceae bacterium. Taxonomy (GTDB): domain Bacteria; phylum Pseudomonadota; class Gammaproteobacteria; order Steroidobacterales; family Steroidobacteraceae; genus 13-2-20CM-66-19. Next base: position 10,556 of record DATBBQ010000061.1, on the reverse strand, counting down.
GCCGAACTCGGCCGAGACCATGGTGCAGTAGGAGAGCGCGCCGCGCTCGGACAAGTGCGCGAGCTCGGGAGAGAACACGTAGCAGCGCCCGTTCAGGGGCAGGCGGGCGCCATCGCGCTCGCTCACGGTCGGTACCCGGAGGTTCTCGGGGCTCTCGGGGTCATCGAGCGGGGAGCCCCCGGGAAGGTTCGTGTGCGCGCCGTCGCAGAAGGGCCGCGCGCCGGTGTGCTTGCAGCCGCAGAGCAGCACTTCCTCGTCCTCGGGACCCGCGACGAACTTCACCGGCGTGAATTCGCTGCCCTCGTGCGAGCCATCGCAGAAGGGCTGCCGCGCCGAGCGGCCGCAGGCGCACCAGAAATAGGTGCGGCCTGCCTTGACGGTGACCAGGTACGGCTTCGGGCGGACGATGGTGGGCGGACTCATCTTCAGGGCGATACTCTCGGAGAGCGGCGGCGCTTTGTACAGGGCTCACGCGCCCCGCCTGACACTCAGCCGCCGGCCGCCTGGGGTTGCGGCCGACCGGCGACGGGCCCGGCGCGCGGCGCCGCGGCGTCGTGCAGTGCCGCGAGCTCGCGCTCCAGGCTCACTCCTTCTTCGTCCACGAGCGCCGCCTCGCACAGGCGCGCGAGCACCTGAGCTGCGTCGGCGCGAGGGGTCAGGACGGCCAGCTCATCGGCCAGCCGGGAAAAATTGCGCCAGCCACGCTCGTGCGTGTCGCCGTAACCCTTGATGAGGCGCTGCGCGCGCGCGTGCTCGACGGCGAGCGGGTAGTTCTGCGCCGCAAGCGCCTCGATGCGACCCAGCCACGCCTCGATGCGCGCGTTCTCCTCGGCAAAGCGCAGCGTGCCGCGCCGCCAGCGCTTGAGGCCCGCCAGCCAATAGAGAAGTAGAAAGCCGCTCACCGTCGTCGTACGGATGTGCCGTGCACCGGCGTGACGGGCCATCCAGGCACGCAGGCGAGGCGACCCCAGCAGCCGCCGACCGAGTCGCGCGGGCAGCGTTCCCGCGATCTCCTCGACCCGCGGACGCATGAACTCCGTGATGGCGACGATCTGCTGCGCATGGGCGCGCACCTCCTCGCGCACGCGCCGCAAGCGCGTCCCGCGGGTCTTGAGATCCGCCACGCGGATGGTGTCCTCGAAGCACATCCACAGCGCGAGCCCGCGCGCACACGCCTCGAGCAGCGCGCCGTCTCCGGCTTCGCGCGCCGCGATCCGCTCGAGGCGCGTCAGGTAGAGCGCGCCGTAGGCGGGGTCCTGATAGTCAACTGCGCGACGCACTCCCTCGAGCGCCACCCATCGCACCGTGGCCGGCAGCGCCCTGACGCGCTCGAGGAGCTTCGCGAGCTGCGCCGTCGGAGCGCTCGACGGGATGTCCTGCGACGCACGCGGCGCCGCGCCCTGCGGGGCGCCGACGTCCCCGCGCTGCGCGAGCGCGCTCGCCTCCTCGAAGGCCGCGAGGTTCGCGGCGACCGCAATTCCGGAGGCGCGGATTGCCTCGGTGAAGCTCTGTGCGCGAAACGGCAGTACGCCACTGCCGGCGAGCGCCCCGAGCAGCACGGAGCTGATGACGCTCCCGTGACGCTCGGCGGTCGCCTCCATGTCGAACAGGACGACGCGCTGTGCGCTCTTGCGCACCAGCTCGCCGAGGGCGCGGCTGTCCGTGGCGCCGTCGCCGAGTGCGCTCTTCTCGGCGATCGCGTAGGCGCGGTGGCTGGAGGCGATGAGGGTGGTGCGCCCGGGAGTCACGAGGCCGCGCTGGATCGCGCGGCCGGCCTCGGCGAGCTCGGAGGCGATCACGCAGTCGACGTCCCCGGGCACGGGCATGAGGGCCATTACCGGCTCGCGACCGGCGCGCTCGGCGCTCGCGCGCGGAAAGAATTCCAGGTAGTAGAGGGTCGCCCCGGTGCGCTGCGCCACCCCCGGCACCGAGGTGGACTGCACCAGGTGCCCTTCGGCGCGCGCCACGGCGATCAGCCAGTCGGCGAGCACGCCGCCGCCCTGGCCACCCAGGGCGGCGATGGCGAGCTTGAGCGGTCGTTCGCTCACGGTGCGCGCGCTCAGAACGCGCAACGCAATCGCCGCCGCTCGCGGCCCCGCTGCAGAAAGCCGATCAGCGCGCGGCGCGGCGCACTCAGCAGCCGATCGCGCCAGCTGGGGTTATGGATGAGCTCCGCGCGGTAGAACGAGGGACACAGCACGGCCGCGTCCGCCACCTCGCCGCACACTCCGCAGCCGACGCAGCTGTTGTCGACGTAGGCCACCGGATCGCGCCGCAGGGGATCGGGATTTTCGCGCACCGTGAGTGACGGACACCCCGAGAGGCGGATGCAGGAGTGATCGCCCGTGCAGGTGTCCGCATCGACGCCGAAGCGCTCACGCACCACGCGCTCGCCGGCGTCGATGGCCCGCCGCGTCAGGGGTCGCACGCGCCGCTGGCGGTTGAGCTGGCATTCGCCCTCGGCGACGATCACCTTCGGCCCGGGCTCGCTGCTGCGCAGCGCCTCGCGCAGCACCTTGAGCGTGCCGGCCATGTCATAGGTGCTCGTACGACGCACCCACCGCACACCGATCCCCCGGACCGCGTCGACGATCGAGTGATTGCCCTCGCGGTGCCCGGCGGTCGCGCGCGAGGAGAGGATGTCCTGGCCGCCGGTCGCGGCCGAGTAGCCGTTGTCGATGATGATGCTCAGCTGGTCCTGCTTGTTGAAGACCGCGTTGCCGATGCCGCTGGTGAGTCCGTTATGCCAGAACCCGCCGTCGCCCATGATCGACACCGCGCGCCTGCCCCCCTCGCTGCCAAACGCCGAGGCCGCCGCGGCGCCGAGCCCGTAGCCCATGATGCTGTTGCCCATGTTGAACGGTGGCAGCGTCGCGAACGAGTGGCAGCCGATATCGGCGCTGATATGCAGCGGACCGGTCTCCTTCTGCAGGATCTTCATGGCGGCAAAGAACGGGCGCTCCGGGCAGCCGGTGCACAACCCGGAGGGTCGCGCGGGCACGAGCGCGGCGAGCTTGGCGGCCGTCTGCTGCGACACGCCGCGGGGCGCCGCGGCGGGAGACTTGCCCGCTTCCGCGCCGGCGCGCTCGAGGAATGCCGCGATGCCCGTGCGCAGTACGTCGACCGTGTACTCGCCGCACATCGGCAGGACTTCCTTGCCGTAGACGCGGGTCGCAAGCTCGGCCCGGTGCAGGATCTGGTTCGCGGCCTGCTCGATGAATTCCGGCTGGCCCTCCTCGATGACCAGCACCGCGCGCTTGCCGGCGCAGAAGCGCAGCCATTCCGCGCTCACCAGCGGGTAGGTCACGTTGAGCACGTAGAGCGGGACGCTACTCCTGCCGAACACGTCCGCACGGCCGAGGAGCTCGAGCGCGCGCAGGGTGCTGTTGTAGAGGCCACCCTGCAGCACGATACCGATGCCCGGTTCCTCCCCGTCGAAGGTCTCGTTGAGCCCGCGCGCGGCGATGTGCTCGAGCGCCGCCGGCAGGCGCGCCTCGACCTTCTCGCGCTCCTGCGCGTAGGTCGAGGGCGGAAGAACGATGCGCCCGTAGTCACGCGCCGGCGCCGCCAGCGCATCTGAGGCCGAGAGCTGCGGGCGGCGGTTGTCGCGGGCGGTGAAGTGCCCGAAGACGTGACACGCGCGGATGCGCAGCATGAGCATGACGGGCGTATGGCTCGCCTCGGAGAGCTCGAAGCCCTGCTCGACGGCGCGCACGATCGCCGGCAGCTGCGGGCGCGGGTCCAGCAGCCAGATCTGCGACTTCATCGCGAAGGCGTGCGTGCGCTCCTGCATGATGCTCGCGCCCTCGCCGTAGTCCTCGCCCAGGATGATCAGCGCCCCACCCTTCACCCCGGCGGAGGCGAGATTGGCGAGCGCGTCCGAGGCGACGTTGGTGCCGACCGTGGACTTCCAGGTGACCGCACCGCGCAGGGGGTAGTTGATCGAGGCGGCGAGCATGGCGGCCGCGGTGGCCTCCGAGGCGCTCGCCTCGAAGTGCACGCCGAGCTCGCCGAGGATCCCTTCGGCGTCGGCCAGTACGTCCATGAGATGTGAGATGGGCGCACCCTGGTAGCCGCCGACGTAGGCGACACCCGACTGCAGCAGTGCCTTGGTGACGGCGAGGATTCCCTCGCCTTGGAACTCCTCACCGGCCCCCAGGCGCAGCGTCTGCACTTCCCTCGCAAATGATCGTTCGGCCATGAGCGCGCCCGGTACTTCAGGCTCTCAGGTGGGCACGAGCGCCAGCACGCGCAGGGGACTGCCCGAGCCGTTGACGATCTTCAGCGGCGGGGCGATCACGATCGCACCCGTCGGCGGCAGCTGGTCGAGGTTGGTGAGGCTCGCGAGGCCGAAACGGTTCGAGCCGTGCATCAGGGTGTGACAGGGAAACATCGGGTTGAAGGTGTGCGCCTGCCCGGCGTCCGTACCCACGGTCTCGACCCCGACGCCGAGGATGTCGCGCTCCCTGGCGAGAAAGGGCACGCACTCGGGATGGAAGCCCGGACTGTGCGCGCCGTCCGGCCCGGCGTTGAGGAAGGCCTTCGCGCCGCTGCGCCGCGACCAGTCGCTTCGGATCAGGACCCACGAGTGCGCCGCGATACGGCCGTGTTTGCCTTCCCACGCCTCGACGAGGTCGCGCGTGACCAGAAAGTCGGCGTTGGCCCGCGCTTCGGCGGCCACGTCGATGACGCAGGCGGGGCCGATGAAACGCTCGACGGGGATGTTGTGGGTCGCGTTGTTCGGGTATTCCTTGCCGGTCACCCAGTGAATCGGCGCGTCAAAATGCGTGCCGGTGTGCTCGCCGCAGGCGATGTTGTTCCAGTACCAGGCCGGGCCGCGATCGTCGTAGTGGGAGATCTCCTCGATGGCGAAAGGCTTCGAGGGCGCGAACTGCGGCGGCAGCTGGATGGTCGGCGTCGCCGGTTCCAGCGGAACCGTGAGGTCGACTACACGGATGCGCCCGCCGAGCAGTCCCGTCACCAGCTGCGCCAGCGTGTCGGTGCCCGAGGGGGTCACGGTCTGCCCTGTGGTGCTCATGGTGCTTGCTCGCTGAATCGGCTCGCGGCTGCCCGCAAGAATCGCGGCGCGGCGCGCGCAGCGAGGCCGGACCCCCGTGCTCGTGCGCGGCGCGCTCCTTGGGTTACTGCTCGCAGTATACGGGCGGGGGTCAGCCGATGACACTTTGCCCTCGGGCGGCGAGTCTTCCGGCATGCCTCGGCGGTGTCTTCGCCGCGTCCGCACCGCTATCATCCGCTCAATCAGGCGTGCGAGCGCCCGCGCCGATATAACAGTGCGCGGGAACGCGCGCAGGAGGCCCCGTGGATTCCTTTACACAGACTGCGCTTGCCGGCAAACACGCACTGGTGACGGGAGCGAGCCGCGGAATCGGCGCCGCCGTCGCCCGGGAGCTTGCCGCCGCGGACCTGCGGGTCACCCTGTGCGCGCGCGATGCCGAGGCCCTCGCCCGCTTGAGCGACGAACTCGGCGGAGCCGACCACGCCTTCGGTCTGGTCGCGGATGTCACGAGCGCGCAGGCGGTCCGTGACGCCTTCGTCCGCGCGCGGGAGCGCTTCGGCCCCGTCGAGGTACTCATCAACAACGCCGGTCAGGCGGCCAGCGCCAAATTCACCGACACCGACGAGACGCTCTGGAACCGCCTGTTGGCGGTGAACCTCACGGGGACCTACCTGTGCTCCCGGCAGGCGATCCCGGACATGCTCTCGCGCGGCTTCGGGCGCATCGTCAATGTCGCCAGCATCGCGGGGCTGCGCGGCGCGGCCTACATCAGCGCCTACGCGACCTCCAAGCACGCCGTGATCGGCCTCACCCGCTCGCTCGCACTCGAGTACGCGAAACACAACATCACCGTCAATGCGGTATGCCCGGGCTACGTCGAGACCGACATGGTGAAGAGCGCGGTCGCCAGCATCATGAAGAAGACCGGCCGTTCCGAAGGCGAGGCGCGAGCGACTCTCATCGCCACCAACCCCCAGGGAAGGCTGGTGGAGCCCCGGGAAGTCGCCGATACGGTGCTGTGGCTGTGCCGTCCCGGGGCGGAGAGCGTCACCGGACAAAGCATCGTGCTCGCCGGAGGCGGGGTCACCTGAGAGCACGCCGCCCGCGGCGCTGTCGCCGCGTTCGGGGCGTCAGCCGGGGGGCGCGTCGCCGGAGAACGCGATGGGCTTGGCGCCCTCGACCGGACCGATGGTCGCCTTGTCGCTCACGTACAGATCCACGGGGCGCTCAAACTTCAGGTTCCCCTGCACGACCGCCCCGGGCCCGATGACGATGCGGGGCTTGCGCGATGAGTCGCTGCTGAAAAACAGGCTCACGGGCTTTTCGACCAGGATGCCGCCCTCAAGGTGCGAGTTCCCCTTCACGTCGATGTCGCCCGCCACCGTGCGCAGGCCACCGCCGACGTGGGCATCCGTCAGCGTGATGTGCCCGTTCACGTTGACCACCGAGCCGCTCACGTCCGCGCCGCTCGCCAGGGTCACCGCGCCATTTACGCTCTTGACCTGACCGGTAACCTTGGCGCCGCTGCCGAGCTCGATCGCACCGTTGACCGCCGTGAGAGAGCCCGCGGTAGCGTTTGCGCCGAGCTCGACGGGTCCGTTGACCACGCGCGCCGAACTGACGCTGGCATTCTGACCGATCTCGACCGAGCCGTTGACGGTGCCCACGGCGCCGCTGTGCTGACCGGCCGGGACGTGCACCGAGCCGTTGACGGTCTGAGCGTCACCCTGGCCGGCGGTCACGTCGCTGTTCGGGGAGCCGTCGCAGCCGCCGACCGCGGCAGCCGCGAGAAGGAGCAGGGAGAGCCAGCCAAGACGCCACATGTTGGGACTCCTAGCAGAACGAGTCAGATCGAAGGTGCAGAAAACTACCGCCGCATCGCGGCACTGTCCACTGTCAAGCCGCGCTCACGCCTGACGGGGACTGCGCGACGGCCCGACCGGCCGCACGCGCCCGGGCACCCCCATCTCGCACTCGAGGGCCGCGCGGTCCCACGCCGCCGACTCGGCTGCCGCGGCGTAGGTCGCGGACAGAAAATCCAACAGTGTCCGGTCCGGATCCCCTGCCCGGCGCACCTGCTCGTACGGCAACACGAACTCACCGAGCGCCCCCTCGTAGCGCACCCCGGCGGGCACTGCCCAGGCGCGAAACCCGGGCGGTTCCGGGTAGGCGTACGAATAGAAGACCGCCTGCGGGAAGGCCTCGTTGCCCGGCCAGAAACCGGCGCTGCTCACCTCATGGGAGTAAGCCTCGCGCGCCACCGCGTCCGGGAGTCCCGGGACTCCTCCGGGATGAGGCGGGGCCGTACGGCCCGAGAAGCGCGTGACCGCCAGATCGAAGCTGCCCCAGAAGAAGTGTACCGGGGACACCTTGCCGATAAAGGCGCTGCGAAAGAGCTGGAAGACCCGCTGGGCCTGCAGGAGCGCACGCCAGAAGCGGTGGCTGGCCGCCGGGTCGTAGGTCGCGTGCAAGCGATCCTCCGAAAAGCGGATCGGCTGCGGCAGCTCGCTCGGTAGCTCGCGGATCGAAACCGAGATACCGAGCGCCCGCAGGCCGTCCATGACGCGTGCGTAGAAATCGGCGACCGACTGCGGCTCAAGGGCAAGGCTGCGCTCGCTCCCCCAGCTCGTGCGCAACCACAGCTGGTGGCTGACAAAGTCAAAGTCGATGGCGAATGCCTCCGTCCCCCAGGGGATCGGCGAGGTGCCGAGGCCTCGCGCGGTGACATACAGCGGCACCTGCCAGCTGTGATTCACCCAGGGCGTCAGCGCCAGGCGCACCTTGCCGACGACCTGGGTCCAAAGGTGCAGGGTCGCGAGCGTCGCCCGCCCGCTGTGGAAGTCGAGGTCCGGCCAAGCCGCCTGCTGTGCGCCCATGCGTGTGTCCTGCATCCGTTGCCGCGCCGCGCGGGCACAGCTTACCCCGACCGCACCGACGCCGGCATGGGCCCATCGTGAGCCCCCGGCCTCACCGTTACCGCCGGCGGCACCTTAGAACGTGGCCTTGAGGCCGATGACCGCGCCGATGCCCGGCTTCATGAAGCCCACGGGCTCCTGATATTGCCGGTCGAAGAGATTGTTGATGCGCCCGAAGAGCGAGAGCTGGTCGCTGAGGTCGTAGTTGGCGGTGACGTTGACCACCGTGTAACCGGGTGCCTCGAGCCGCGGCACGGAGAAGTCCCGGTTGCCGTCCACCCAGGACCCGACCCACAGCACGGTCGCGGCAAATGACAACGGCGTGCTGGCCTGCCAGCGGGCCTGCACGGTGCCCTTGTGTTTCGGCCGCCGCAGGAGCTCCTCGTGCAGCACGTCGTCGGTCGCCTCGGTATAGGTGTAGTCGAGGCGCAGCATGAGGGTCTTCATCGCCTGCCAGGCGAGGAAGCTCTCCACGCCGTCCGTGGTTGCATGGCCGACGTTGGCATAGGTCGTGCCGGTCTCGTCGGTCGTGATCAGGTTGGTGATCGAGTTGTGAAAGTAGGTGGCCCCCGCGCGCACCGCGCCGGCGGACCAGGCCTGCTCGATGCCGACGTCGTAGCCGGTGCTGGTCTCGGCCTTCAGATTGGGATTGGCGAAGAAGAACGGCGGGAAACTCTGGAAGAGCTCGCTCAGGGTGGGCGGCTTGAAGCCCGTGCCGAGGCTCGCCTTGAGCTGCGTGCCGCTGGCGGCGATCACGTAGGTCGGCGCGATGCGGTAGGTCACCTTGCTGCCGAACTGGTCGCTGTCGTCGTAGCGCAGGTTGACGGCGGAGAAGAAGCTGTCACCCAGCTGCGACTGCAGTTCCGTGTAGCCGGAGTTGATGCGCGTGCTGGCCGAGACCGGGTCGCTGATCTCGTCCCGCTCGGTTTCGGCGCCGAGCAGCAGGGTCTCGCGCTCGGAGAACTTCAGTGCACCCTGCCAGTCGACCTTGGTGCGATCGCCGGTGTTGCGCACGTCCGCGAAGCCCGGAGTGATGCTCAGGGTGCTGTAGTGCGTATAGGCAACCCCGAGGGTATCGTCCAGGAAGCCATCGAACGACAGCAGCCGTGCGCTCGCGCGTCCCGAGTAGGCCGTCGCGTTGCTCTGGCTCTGCTCGGGATCCGGGAACCCGAAATTGACGTCGTCGCTGCCGGTCGTGCGCAGGTGGGTATTCGCATAGCGCCCCACCAGCGACAGGCTGAAGTCATTCGTGACGTCGAGGCCGAGCTTGGTGGAGGCGGTCACGTTGTCATAGTAGTCGTCGATACGCTGCTCGCCCGGCGCGAGGAGGTCGAGCGGCGTGACCGGCGTGGCCCCGACGTGCAGGTGCTCGATATTCGCCGCGTAGTGGAAGTCGCTCGCCTGACCATTAACGCTCGCGGCCTGGTTGAAGGTGTCGAAGTTGCCGCCCTCGATTCCGGCCGAGAGCTTCACGGGCCCCGAGCCGCTCTTGGTGATCACGTTGATGACGCCGCCGATGGCATCGGCGCCGTACAGACCGCTCTGCGGTCCGCGTAGCACCTCCACGCGCTCGATGTCCGGCGTCAGGAGTTGTCCCGCGTCGAAGGAGGCCGTGGAGTTGCTCGGATCACCGACGTCGATGCCGTCGATGAACACCTTCGTGTGGTTTGAGTTCGTGCCGCGAATGAAGAGCGAGGTCTGCCCACCCGGTCCGCCCACCTGCACCACGTTCAGGCCGGGCACGTCCTGAAGAACGTCGGTGAGCGTGCGCTCCTGCTTGGCAGCGATGTCCTCGGCGGTGATTACGGTGACGCTGCTGGCGAGGTGGTCTTCGGGGGTCGGAATCCGCGTGGCGGTGACTACGACCTGCTCGAGCTGTTCGGAGCCGGCGGCCGGCGCCGCGGTGGCTGCGACCGCAAAGGTCGCCGCCGCCAGGACAACATGACATACACGCATTGCACTCTCCTGATGTGAGTCCAGGAGCCGGCACGCGCTGAGCGAAAGAAGACATCCGCAGACAACACCGTGACGACTCCAACCGTGTCGTCACGACGGAAATCCGCAGTCCCCGCCACACCCCGGCCGGAGACAGGACGACGTCGCAAGGCAGGTCTCCTGGCTCCCGGGTCGTTGCTCTCGTTGGCCTTCCCAAGGTCTCCAAAGACCTCAGTGGCGTCGTGAACGAGGGCTCGCCGGTTACAGTTGCGGGGGCAGCCGCGGGTTCTGACCGCGTTCCCTATCAAATCCCCTCACGGGGAACCTTGCGAAAAAAAGCGGCGCGAGTATAACGACGGCCCTTGGCCTTTGAAAGACCCGCCCCCGGGCCTGCGTGAGGTGCGCACGTATCGCTGGCGCACGCCGGCATGCCGCCGAACCAACTCCAACCCGGGGTGGTGTTGGTACGCTCGATTGCACGGATCCCGGCGCGCGGTGCGTGCGACACCTGCCTTTCGGCTCGGAGATCGCCAGATCTGAGGGCGAGAGGCCCGGCAGGATCAAGAAGCCGTCTCCCGCGGATCCGTGCCGCCCCGGGAACGAGCGCCGCGCCCCGCGCGGAGGCCCCCCCCCGGGATGCCCGGCCGCCGGAACTGCCGGTCCGGAAACCCGGACCGGCGCGAAGGGAC